>DATCGK010000113.1:0-2453 GCA_036508975.1 Candidatus Limnocylindrales bacterium | reverse complement strand
TGAGGTCAGTTTCCGCGCTCTGCGAGGCGAGCCGCTCCGCTACTCCAAGCACACGTGGAGCGGGATCGCTGAGCGGCGGACGTTGCTCGCGACCGTGGGCGTCCTGCTGCCTGACGACCTGCCGGGCGGGGGTCACGCTGCACCTGACGACGTCGTCGATGCCGCCGCCGCTGCGTGGTCGGCGATGCGCGTCGCGCAGAGCCGTTCGTCGACCCTGCCAGCCGAGCCGTCCGGCCACCCGGGCGACGGTGGGGTCATCCACTCCTAGACCGAACTTCCAGCCGCAAGGGGGCCGATCTGAACGTGGATGAGGCTCGCGGGGCTGCGGCGCTCTGTCTACACGCTGCTGGGTGAGACCCCGATCAGCGCAAAGGCCCGGGCCTGGAGCGGCGTGGGCTCCGAGGGGAGGTCGAAGGCCGCCCTCTCGTCCACGCCCGCGGACACGACCCGGTTGCGGGTCAGTGTGGCGAGCTCGGCCAGCAGGGTCGCGAAGCTGCCCACCCGCAGGCCGTCGGGCGTGCGGTGGTCGCGCTCCTTGGCGATGGCCGAGGGGGAGCGCTCCGGCGGCGCGACGGGATCGGTCCGCGCGGGCGGAGCCTCGTCCCGGAACAGGAGCGGCGCCCACGCCTCTTCGAGGTGCCAGCGCACGTACGCCGCGAGGAAGCACAGGAACAGGTGCGATCTGACCCGGTCCTCCCGCCAGTGGAAGATCGGCCGGACGAGAAGGTCGTCGCCCTTGAGCGCCCGGAAGTCGCGCTCGACCGCGGACAGCCGCTTGTACGTCTCGACGACCGCCGGCGTGTCGAGGCGCTCGGGGGGCACCGAGGTCCGCACCACATAGAGCCCGTCCAATGCCGCCTCGGCGGCGATCGCCTCGGTCCGGCGGTGAAAGGCGAACACCCCGTCGGCGATGTCGAGCTCGAAGTGCTTGGCCATCTTCCTCGCGTTCACCACCCGCCCCGCCCGCAGGCCGATCGCGGCGGCGGTCCGCAGGCTGCCCCGACTGACCGCCGCGCTGATCTTCGCGAGCGCGTCCTCGGTCGCCGCGAGGAGCGCCTCGCGCTTGCGGGCCCGCTCGGTGGCGAGCGCCGGGTTGCGGCACACGACCAGGCGCTCACCCGGGAACTCGGGGCTCGTGATCTCCGCGAGGTTGCGCTCGTCGAACCAGCTGAGCTGGAGGTCGCCCGCGTCCACGAGACGGCGGATCGCGGGAGCGCGCAGGCAGCTCACCCAGCCGATCCCGCCGGTCTCCTTGAGGCGCTCGATCCGGGCACTGGTGAGCATCCCCCGGTCACCCACGAGGACGAGCTCGGTGAGGCCGAAGCGGACCCGCAGCTTCTCGACCGCTGCCTCCACGGTCGCAGGATCGGCGGTGTTGCCCGGGAAGGCCTCCACCGCGACCGGGCAGCCCCGCTCATCGGTGAGCAGGCCGAACTCGATCTGCGGCCGGTCGGGGCGGTGATCACGGGAGTGGCCGTGACGGGCCAGGGGGCAGTGGCTGCCCTCGACGTACACCGAGGACAGGTCGTACAGCACGAGGCTGCCCGGACCGAGATGGCGGCGGGCGAGGGCGGCCTCCACCCGCGCCTGGCGGGCGAGGAGCCAGTCCATCGCCCCGTACAGCTCGTTCTCGTCGGCGCCCTCCACCCCGCACGCCGCGCCCAGGGTGCTCTGGCCCAGGAGCGCCGCCGTGGCGAGCTTGGACGCGGGGGCGATCAGGCGGGCAGCGACCAGGGCGATCGCGAGGTCCCGGCTGCGCGACGGCCGACGGTCGAGGAGCGCCGGCAGCCCCAGCGAGCGGACCATGCCCAGGACCGCCGCGACATGGCCATGGGGCAGGCTGCGGCGGATGGAGAGCGCCTCGCCCGCCGGCAGGAAGCGCTCGCCCTTCAGCGAGCGCTCGATGAGGTCGATGACCGCGGCGGGCAGGGCGGTCAGGCTGGCCAGCGTCCGGTGCTTGACCTTGCCGTCCTCGCGGTACGACTGGCGGAGCAGGACCGAGACGTACTCCTTGCCCCCGTGGACACTCCGCACTCTGGCCACGTGCATCGAGCCGATCGCCCGCTTCTCCATGCGCAGATCATGGCACAACCTGTCCGCTTGTCAAGACCTCTTCTGGCTACATCTCAACAGACGCAACAGCCGCGTTCAGGCCATTGCTGAACACGAAATGGGACCACGGACGCCTCGATCGGGCTGGAAGTTCGGTTTAGGTGACCGTCGCGAGGAGCACACCGATCTCCACGACGACGCCCACGAGGCCATCGACGATGGCGATCACCCGCTTCAGGGCCGACCTGCGGGCGACCGAGGGGAAGCTCATCGACGGCGAGTGGATCGAGGTGCCCGTCCTGCGGATCCGTCCCAGTGACCTGGGTCTCATGATCGACCGCCTCCAGATCCTGTTCGGCCGTCCGGCCGTGATCAGCGAGGGACGCGCCTTCGCCGCCACG
>DATCGK010000112.1:0-2036 GCA_036508975.1 Candidatus Limnocylindrales bacterium | reverse complement strand
GCCTCGGCGGCGGCCGGAGGCACGGATCCCAGGGAACTGACAGCCCGGTCCCCGGCCGCGTCCGTGCGAACCAGACACGGAGTGGCCGACGGAGTGCCACTGGACCTGTACCACCCAAGCTCGGCGCACGAGCCGGACTCGGTAAGCGGTCACCCTAGACTTGCCCCGTCGGACACGGGATCAACGCAGGGGGGGCCTCATGAGCGTGGCTTCCGTTGCGAGTTTGGTCTCCTTCATGGCGGATGCCGTCGGAGTCGCCGCATTCTTGGGTGCGATCGTGCTCGCGGTCGCCGGGACTCGGCTGCGCTCGTCCTTCATTGCCGGGAAGAAGGCCCGCGCGCTCGCATCGGTGCCAGGGTTCGTCACGGGCGGCATTCGTTCGCGGCTGGCGCTTCGAAGTGCCTGCAGACGGTGGATCCGGAGCCCCGAGGCGTCGCCCGAGAACTGGTCCGTGGCGTCCGAGCTCCAGTGGCTCAGCCGCCTGCGTGACGGCGAACCCGACGCCTGCGCGCTCTCCTGGGACCAGCCAGAGCTCACCGAGGGCCTCGCTCAGGCCCTGCTGAGCTATGCGCGGGTCCTCGACTACTCGGCGATGGCCCGGATCGGCTCTGCTGCGTTGGCGGATGGCGAGGTCGCCCGCGGGCGGGCGGTGGCTGCCGTACTGCAGTCCGACGCCGACTTCATGGCCGTTCGCGAGAAGACGCCCCTGACGGTGGTCGTGGACCTCGCCCGGTTCGGCACGGAGGTGCTCGCGGGGCCACGGTGGGCTGTCTCGGACGCGTCGCGCGCGACGTCACAGCGGGCATCGTTCGACGAAGTCCGGGTTTCGGAGCTCGGCGGGCGCTTCGGGGCATTCGGACCGCTCACCCGGCTCACGCCGAGCTGGGGAGGCATCGAACCGATCCTCGCGTCCAGGCTGCACGAACGGGCCAGGGCTGCGGGTGGGGATCTTGCGGCGCGACACCCGGACTCGTACAACGGCGTCCTGCCCCGTCTCGTAGGGTCACGCGTCGAGAGCTCGGCGGCAGGCCCGTTCCGCCGCCTCCACGTCCTCGTGGAACGGACCAGCTTCGTGACCTGGCTCGTAACCAACGGCTCTCCGTCATCCGCGATGGTGTCTCCGGATACGACGTCGGAGGGCGCGCTGCGCTGGGGCGCAAACCACGTACCGGTCTCCGTGACGGTCATCAGCGGTGACGGGTACGCCGTCCTCCCGCGGCGCGCGGCAAATCTGGCGATATATCCGAACAGCCTCAGCAGCGCGGCCAACGGCAACGTTGAGATGGACTCCCGGCCGGGGATGCCGGCGGACCTGGACGCCTCGGGATGTGTCGACGTCATCGGAGCGGCCCTCCGGGAGTGCAGGGAGGAGCTCGGGGCGGGCATCGATCTCGAGCACCACGACCTGCGTCCCATGGCCCTCGTGCGCTACACCGACGAGCGGGAGGTCCTCTCACCCGTGCTCCTCGTCAGGGGTCACTCGGGGCTGCCCCTCGAGGAGATCGTGCGGGGGATGCGCCTCGCCCATCCTGTCGAGGGAGCGTTCGAGCTCGGTCGACAGGTCATCGGGCTGCCCACGGATCCGGGAGCCTTTGCCGCGACGGTGCCGTGGCTTGTTGCCGAGCACGACAGGGGTGTGCTCACTACCCCGAGCCTGCTCAGCACCCTCGTTGCCCTCACGCCGAATGACGATCCAGCCGCCATGGCACATGCCCTCTCGCTGCCTCCTCACACGGGGCCGCCTCCGGACGAGCTGCGGCTCCTCACCCGCGACGACTGAGGACCTCAGGTCGTCCGGCCCGTTCGTGGTCCACCGCATCGGGGAGTCGCAAGCCACGACGAACGACCGCGGCACCGCCGTGCCCGCCCGGCCACCGCGCACGCTCCGGACGGTCTATGGATTACCCCCGCGTGCCGACCCGCCGACGCCCTTATCCCCGCGCACCGGCGGCGACTCTCGCCGCGGAAGGGCTGCCGTGCGCGGCGCGCGTCGCGCACAGTTGACTGCCGTGCTCGGCGGCCGTCCGCGAGATCGT
>DATCGK010000111.1:0-2136 GCA_036508975.1 Candidatus Limnocylindrales bacterium | reverse complement strand
GCCCGGAAGGTTCGAGCCGATCGGAGTGAAGGTCTCGCGGGCGGAGCCGGCGTTCACGAGAGCTTCAGGGCCGGCGTGGTCGGGGGCGGAGCCATCATGCGACGGTAGCACTCGTAGCAGAAGCCCCTCGCCGGATTCGCTATAGGCGCCCGAGGGAATCTGCGAGACTTCTCCCGTGAACATCGCCGACACGATCGACGGCGCCCGCCGGCCTCCTCCTTGACGCGGCTCGCCGGCCGGCCCAGATTGAAGACCAGAGCTGCGAGCAGAGGAGGCCGAGCATGTACTGGCAAAGATGGTCTGACAGGCTGAAGGGGGAGCTCGGGCTCGCGACCGAACCGGTTGCGGTCACCTTCGCTGGCGCGCCGGCGCCGGGCGGCCCCGTTCCCCACGGCAAGGCCTCCGTGTGCCAGGCCCTGAAGAGAGCGAGCGAAGGTGAGTGCATCACCATCTCGGTCGAGACCTGTGGGTGTCCCGGGGGCCTGGTGAGCCTCGGGCTCGGGCAGCTGCCGCCCGACGGGAAGGAGCGGCTGGCGGAGTTCCTCGTCGAGAAGGAGAAGGTCTACTGCTCCCGCGCCGCCCTCCACCGAGGGCAGGGGATCGTGCCGGTGCCCGCCGGGGTCGCGAGCCAGGTCGTCTTCTCACCGCTTGCGACCGCTGCCCTCCAGCCCGACCTCGTAGCATTCATCGGCCCGCCGGGCTCCCTCCACCGGCTCATCGGCCTGGCGGGCTACTGGGATGGGGCCTCGATCAAGGCCGAGCTCACAGGTCCGGCATGCAGGACCGGAGTGACCTACCCTCTCGTCACCGGCGAGATCGGGCTCTCACTCCTTGACTTCGGCGCCCGGAGGCTGGCCCGATTCGGCGAGGACCAGCTTCTCGTCGGCGTCCCGTTCCACCGCCTCATCAACATCATGCACGCCCTCGACTGTGGGGCCGGTGGCTCGCGCGAAGAGAAGCCCGAGGTGGTCGAACGTCAGATCGAAGAGCTCGGCAGGGTCGAAGCTGCGTGAGGGATTAGGACCCCCCTGCGCTTTCCATCGGGGCAAGGGGGTTGAGAATGGATGGCGGGACCGATGCCAGATGGCAGCCGCTACCTTTCGCTTCTACGCCGAGCTGAACGACTTTCTCCCGGTCGGCGACCGGCAGCGCGACCTAGTCCGGAGCTTCCTCGGGAGGCCGTCGGTCAAGGACCAGATCGAGGCGTGCGGCGTCCCCCATACCGAGGTCGACCTCATTCTCGTCAACGGCCGGTCCGTCGGGTTCGACCACGGCCTCGGGGATGGCGACCGCGTCAGCGTCTACCCGGTCTTCGAGGCTCTGGATGTCACCCCGGTCGTGCACCTGCGCCAGCGGCCGCTGCGTGAGCCGCGCTTCGTCCTTGACGTCCACCTCGGAAAGTTGGCGCGTCGGCTCCGCCTGCTCGGCTTCGACGCGGTCTGGCAGCGCGAGGCCACCGACGAGGAGCTCGTTTCGCTGTCGCTCAGCGAGAAGAGGATCCTCCTGACGCGCGACCGCGGGCTCCTCAAGCGGCGGGAGTTGACCCACGCCGCCGCCGTCCACGGGACGGACCCGCGTGAGCAGCTCCCGGAGGTCGTCCGGCGGTTCGACCTCGCCCGCTCCGCCGCCCCCTTCACGCGCTGCCTGACCTGCAACGGACGGCTCGCCGCCGTCCCGAAAGAGGAGGTCCTCGACCGGCTCCCGCCCGAAACCCAGCTCCACTACGACGCCTTCCTCACCTGTCTGTCCTGCCGACGGGTCTTCTGGTGGGGGCCGCACTCCCGACGGCTTCGAGAGATCGTCGAGGAGGCCCTGCGCTTCGGGGGGTCTGGCGGCTGACAAGGGGCCGTTGCCCACGCCAGGCGCCGATCACGGCGACTAACGATATCGTTTCAATGAAGACGAAAAACGGGCTGTCCTCGCTGACGGGTTAGCCCCCGAGGACGTGCGACGAGCGCAAAGCCGTCAAGTGGCCGGAATGCGAGCGGCGGTTCTTGGCCTCGGCACCGTCGCGTACACCTCGAACCCCGCCGACCGTGAACACTCAAGCGTTGGGCACGCTCGAAAACCCGGCAATCCCCTCCGAACGTGGATGATCCGCCGGCAGTCGCGGCAGAAGTAGCATCACGGCGGGAG
>DATCGK010000110.1:0-4680 GCA_036508975.1 Candidatus Limnocylindrales bacterium | reverse complement strand
GCCGTACTGGGGCGGGAGGACCTTGATGTTCGGGTACTTCGCCGCCATCTGGGCGAGGAAGCCGTCACGCCGGGTGATGCCGGTCTGGCTGGTCTGGTCGTGGACGATGACGCCGACCGTGCCTGCGTTGCCGATGAGGCTGGCCATGTGGTCGGCGGCGACGGCGGCGGCCGCGGTGTTGTCGGTGGCGACGGTGGTCACCGGGATGGTGCTGTCGACGCCGGAGTCGAAGCCGATGACGGGAATGTTGGCGTCCTTGGCCTGCTGCAGGAGGGCGCCCGCTGCCTTGCTGTCAAGGGCGGCGAAGCAGATGGCTGCAGGGTTGCTGGTCAGGGCCGTCTGCAGCATGGTGAGCTGCTTGTCGACCTCGGACTCGGTGGCCGGGCCGGTGTAGGTGGCGGTGACGCCGAGCTTGGCGGCCTCGTCGAGGGCGCCCTTCTTGACCGCCTGCCAGAACTGGTGCTGCTCGCCCTTGGAGACGATGGCGATCGTCTTGCCCGCGGCCGTTCCGGCACTCGTGGGCGGGGTGTAGGCCGAGGCCGCACCCGTGCTCCCCGAGGCGGCCGCCGCCGACGGCGCCGCGGCCGAGGCGGCCGGGGCCGTCGTCGCGGTGCTGCCGGAGCAGGCGCTGGCCACCATCATGAGGGCCATCGAGCCAGCCGCGAGGCTGCTGATGCGCGTGAGTTTCATGTGCTCCTCCGTGTTCCTTCCTGGATGTGTTCCCGGTTCCGGCCGCTGTGCGGCCGAGCTTGGGGCCGAAGTGGGGTGAAGGGCGAACGCCCCTCAGGCGCGACCGCGCCGGCGCATGATGTCGAGGTAGACGGCACCGATGACCACGAGGCCCGTGATCACCGACTTCCACTGGTCGGGGACTCCGGCCACCGAGAGGCCGATGCGCAGCGTGCTGATGAGGAAGGCGCCGATGATCGTGCCCACGACGCTTCCCTCGCCACCGGAGAGGGAGGTGCCGCCGATGACCGCCGCTGCGATGGCGTCGAGCTCGTAGCCCATGCCGAGACCCGGCTGGGCCGAGTTCATCCGCGAGGCGATGACGATGCCGGCCAGACCCATGAAGAGGCCATCGACGATGTAGACGATGATCTTCCAGCGATCGGTGTTGACGCCGGAGAGCCGGGTCGCCTCCTCGTTGGAGCCGAGGGCAAAGGTGTACCGGCCCAGGACCGTCTTGTTGAGGAGGATCCAGGCGACGGCGGCACCCCCGAGCATCACCCACACGATGTTGGGGATGCCGAAGATCATCTTGTCCATGAAGAACTGCTGGAAGGAGGGCTGGGCCGACTCGAAGTAGATCGGATGGACGTCCGAGAGCACCTGGGCCATGCCGAGCGTCACGTAGAGCATGCCCAGGGTGGCGATGAACGGCGGCAGCTTCATCTTGGCGATCAGCACGCCGTTGATCAGCCCGACCAGGGCCCCCGCCGCGAAGGCGGCGAGCAGACCGAGCGGGAGCGGGAGCCCCCAATTGACGGCCACGATCCCCATCACCACCGAACAGAAGGTCATGGCGGTGCCGAGGGAGAGGTCGATGCCCCCGGTGATGATCACGAACGTCACGCCGGTCGCGAGCACGCCGTTGACCGCCGTCGCCGTCAGGATGTCGATGTAGTTGTTCGCGCTTGCGAAATGGGGCACGACGATCGAGAAGAAGGCGAGCAGGATGACGAGGGCGCCCAGGGCCAGCAGGCGCTGGATCGATTCGCCCGTCAGGAGCGACTGGGCGCGCGAACGCGCCGGCGCGGGTGTCGACTGCATCGGATCGCTGCCTCGTGGCTGACCGGTTGGGTTGGTGGTGCTCACGCGACGGCCACCGATTCGCGCTGGGTGGCCAACGTCATGATCTTCTCCTGGGTCGCCTCCGCGGAGGAGAGCTCACCCGTGATGCGCCCTTCGCACATGACGAGGATGCGGTGGCTCATCCGGAGGATCTCGGGCAGCTCCGAGGAGATCATGATGATCGACTTGCCCTGCTTGGCGAGGTCATTGAGGAGCCGGTAGATCTCGCTCTTGGCCCCCACGTCGATGCCCCGCGTCGGCTCATCGAAGATGAGGATGTCGGTGTCGGCGGTCAGCCACTTGGCGATGACCACCTTCTGCTGGTTGCCACCGGACAGGTTCTTCACACGCTGGGCGATCCCCGGCGTCTTGATCGCGAGGGCCTTGACCTGCTCCTGGGCCTGCTTCCGCGTGGCGCCGGTCCTGACCCAGCCGAGCCTGCTCGCGAAGCGGCTGAGCGAGGCGAGCACGGTGTTGGTCTCGACGTCCATGCCGAGCGCCAGGCCGTAGCGCTTGCGATCCTCGGAGAGGTAGGCGATCCCGTGCTGAACCGCATCGCTCGGCGAGCGGATCGTGGCCGGCTGGCCATTGATCGTGATCGTGCCCGACTCCGGCCGGTCGGCGGCGAAGATGGCCCGCATGACCTCGGTGCGGCCGGCCCCGACGAGGCCGGCGACGCCGAGGATCTCGCCGCGATGGAGCTGGAAGCTGACGTCCTGTACCTGGCGGCCGAGGTTGAGGCCGCTCACCTCGAGCACGATGGTCGGGTCCACCGTCTCGGGCAGCTCGGGCGTCGCCTCGAACACGGTCCGCCCGACCATCATGCTGATGATCTGCTGGATGCTGGCATCGGCCGTGTTGACCGTGTCGACGTAGCGGCCGTCCCGCATGACCGTCACCCGGTCGGTGATCCGCTTGAGCTCTTCCAGGCGGTGCGAGATGTGCACGATGCCGGTGCCCCGCTCGCGCAGGTGGCGCGTGATGCGGAAGAGCTCCTCGATCTCGGTCTCGGTGAGCGCCGCCGTGGGCTCGTCCATGACCAGGACGTCCGAGTTGTAGGACAGCGCCTTGGCGATCTCCACCATCTGCTGCTGCGCGACGGCGAGCTTGGACACCCGCACCGTCGGCTCGAGGTTCAGGTGGAGCTCCTCGAACAGCTCGGCGGCCTTGCGGTTGAGCGCCTTGTCGTCCAGGAAGCCGCCGCGGCGCGGCTCCCGCCCGATGAAGATGTTCTGGGCCACGGTCAGGTGGCCCATGAGGTTCAGCTCCTGGTGGATCATGCTGATGCCGAGGTCCTGGGCGGCCCGTGGGGAGTTGATCTCCACCTCCTGGCCCTTGACCCGGACGGTCCCGGCGTCACGGCGGTAGATGCCGGCCAGGACCTTCATCAGGGTGGACTTGCCGGCCCCGTTCTCGCCCACCAGGGCGTGGACCTCGCCCGATTTGAGCTCGAACCGGGCGCCGTCAAGCGCGTGCACGCCCGGGAAGCTCTTGTCGATATCGGTCATCTCGACCAGCAGATCACCCATGGCGGGTACCCCTTCGAGGACCTGGAGCTCCCCGGACGGCGGGGGTCCGAGGCTGGCAGTCGACGACGTGCCGGGTGTGCGGCCCGATCTCTGTTACCGGTAACACAACCGCAAGATAGCGCACCTGTCAATACTCGCGCGGCTCCATCCTGCAACCTTGCGCATCCCCAGGCGCGGCGCTCCACCCCGCGATCGTGGCCGTCGGCGGCTCGGCGAACAGCCGTGCGCCTCGCTCAGTGCCCCGCGATCTCGCTCAGATTGTCCACGAGCGTGATCACCGCGACCGTCATGACGGCGAGCACCAGCACCAGCGCGGCGTTGGTCACCAGCAGGATCACCGCGCCCACCACCGCGAGCAGCACCGTGATCCGCAGCAGCAGTTCGACGAGGCGGCGCCGGAGGAGGGCCTCGACGACGATGAACCCGGCCACCGTCAGGCCCACGCCGGCCCAGATCGGCAGATTGACGACGAACAGCAGCGCCACGACCGCCACGAGCAACAGGCCCGCGCTCGCCGCCGACCACGCCTCGATGATCCGGCCGTAATGCCGATCGCTCGGAGTCTCGGGGACCGCGAGATGCGTGAGGTGCTCGCGTGGGCCGCCGAAGTCGCCGCGCCGGACCCTCTCCAGCTCGGCGCCGGCGGCCTCGAGCGCGTCGTCGAGGTCCGCACGGCGCACCTCGAGCGCAGCCAGGGCCGCGACCTGGTCGTCGACGTCGGCGCGGCGCCTCGCGTGCAGCCGAGCCATCGCCCCGGACCGGCCGAGCGCCGACGCCTCAGCCTCCATCGCCGGCAGCGTGTTGCGCAGGGCCAGGGCCTCGGCGACCACGTCCGCGCGCTCGGCGGCGAGCGACGCGATGCGGGCCTCCAGCACGGCGGTGTGCTGGCCGGGCGGCGGCACTTTCGTGAGCCCCAGGAAGCCGAGTGGATCGTTCCAGGACTGGCGGACGGTCCCGGACCGCGTGTACTTGGGACCCGCCGGGGCGCGTTCGCCCCCGAACCGGTCCCGCGTGTCGAGGCCCCACAGCCCGCGGTAGCCGTGGACCCAGGGTGTCGAGTCGCCGATCGGGACCGCGTCCCACGCGGCACCGCCCTCGCCGATCACCGCGCCGTCGCCGCGCGCGTAGTCGATGAACGGGATCGACAGCGCGGTCTCGAGGTGGGCCGAGAGATCACCCGGGTCCGCCTGGCGGAGCACGTCGCGCCAGAGCACGCGGATGGCACCGAGCGCGACGCGGACGGGTCGCGGTGTTGGCAGCGGGACGGTGGTGACATACTCGCCCGACTCCACGTGGGCCGCATGCGAGCCGGCACCGACGTGGACGACGGGGTGATCGCCGACCGTGCGCAGCCCCG
>DATCGK010000109.1:0-2175 GCA_036508975.1 Candidatus Limnocylindrales bacterium | reverse complement strand
CGCGGCCGAGTCCTACGCGGACTGCCTCGCCCACCTGGACCTCGCGACCTCTGCCGCTGCGGCCTTCCTCTCCGAGGCGACGACCCTCTTCCGCGGCGCGCGCTGGGAACCCTTCGACGACTCCGACCCGAGCCTTCCGCGACCGGCCTCCATGACGCACGGGGCGCTCGGCGTCCCGTACGCGCACGTGACCGCGCCGCTCCGCCGCCTCGCGGACCGATACGCGACCGAGATCTGCCTCGCCCACGCGGGCGGAGTCTCCGTGCCCGCATGGGTCAAGCGCGCCCTCGCCCAGATCGGCGACGAGATGGAACACGGAACCCGCATCGCGCGGTCCGTCGATCACGACTGCATCTCGGCCGTGGAGTCCGCGGTCCTCGCGCCGTACGTGGGCACCGACTTCCAGGGCGTCGGCCTCGACGATCGGACCGTTCAACTCGCAGAGCCCGCCATGGTCGCGCGCTGCGAGGGGGGAGTCGAGGCGGGCAAGGATCAGACGGTGCGCCTGGTGAGCGCCGATGCGGACCGTGGCCCCGTGTTCGCGATCGAGAACGGAGCGGGGGCGTGACGGACCTGAGGTCCAGCGCGGAGCGCTGGGACAGGAAGTACGCGGAGCGCGCAGCGCTCTGGAGCGGCCACGCTAACCCCGCGCTTCGCGAGGTTGCCGCGCGGCTCGAACCCGGCACCGCGCTCGACGTCGGTTGCGGGGAGGGCGGCGACGCCGTCTGGCTCGCCGAACGAGGCTGGACCGTCGTGGGGATCGACCTGTCGGCCGTTGCCCTCGAGCGCGCGACGGCGGCTGCAGCCGAGCGGGGCGTGGGGGAGCGGTGCACCTGGATCGCGGGGGACGTCACGCAGGGGGTCGTCGCCTCCGGCATTGCCTCCGGCATCGGCACCGACGGCGGCTTCGACCTGGTGACCAGCCACTACCTCCATGAGCCCCCGGAGGTCCGCGCCGCGGCCTGGCTCGCCGAGACGGACCTGACGGCCCCGGGCGGCGTCCTGCTCATCGTCGGCCACCACCCCGACGACGAGGCCCCTGCGGGCCGCGGGCCGCGGGATCCCTCCGTGTTGTTCTCTCCCGAGGAGGTCGCCGAGGCGCTCTCGGCCGTGCGCGGGCTCGAGGTCGAGACGAGCGAGATGCGCGAACGTTTGGCGGACGGACCCGACGGGCCGATCACGCGCAGGGACACCGTGGTGGTGGCGCGCCGGACGTAATCTTGCTCCCATGACCGCAACGATCCCCACCGTCCTCTTCGTGTGCGTCCACAACGCCGGCCGCTCGCAGATGGCCGCAGGCTGGCTCGAGGCCCTCGGGTCGGGACGCGTCCGGGTCCTGTCCGCGGGCTCCCTGCCCGCGGACCAGATCAACCCGATGGCCGTCGAGGCCATGGCGGAGGTCGGGATCGACATCGCCTCCAACCAGCCGACGGTTCTGACGGATGGCGCGGTTCAGGAAGCCGACGTCGTCGTTACCATGGGCTGCGGCGACGCGTGCCCGTTCTACCCCGGCAAGCGCTACGAGGACTGGAAGCTCGACGATCCCGCTGGCCAGGACCTCGAGGCGGTGCGCCCCATTCGCGAGGAGATCCGCGAGCGGATCGAGGCGCTCCTCGAGTCGCTCGGCATCACCCCCTCGTTCGACCCCGCCTAGAGTGGAGCGGTGAGCGAGAGCCAGGAACCCACGTCGCGCGTCTGGACCATCCCCAACATCATCTCGATGCTGCGCATCGTCCTGATCGTCGCGTTCGCCGTCCTGCTCGCGCGTCGCGCGGACGGCTGGGCGATCATCGCCCTCGTCGCGGCCGGGGTCTCCGACTTCTTCGACGGCTTCCTTGCGCGCCGGTGGAACCAGGTCACGACGCTCGGGCGGGTCCTCGATCCCGCCGCCGACAGGCTCCTCACCCTCGCGGTCGTCATCGGGCTCGGCCTGAGGGGAATCGTCCCGTGGTGGCTCGTTGCGGTGCTCCTCGCGCGCGACGCAGTCGTCGGGATCGCCCTCCTGATCGGAAGACGCAGGGGCGTGGGGACGCCGCAGGTGACGTTGGTCGGGAAGGCCGCGACTTTCGGCCTCTACTGGTTCCTGCCGCTCAGCTACCTCGCGTACGGCCACTCGGACGCATGGCATGCGATCGGAATCTGGGGTAGCGCCGCGTCCGCCGCGGCGTACTGGTA
>DATCGK010000108.1:0-5679 GCA_036508975.1 Candidatus Limnocylindrales bacterium | reverse complement strand
GAGCCTGTCCCCGGAGGCGGCAGCGCCGCCGCGATCGCCGGGAGCCTTGGGGCGGCGCTGGTCGCGATGGTCGCGACCCTGTCCGAGGGCCGCCCGAAGTACGCGGAGCACGCAGCCCTCCACCAGGAGACCGGTGCCGCGGCACAGGAGCTGGCGGACCGCTTCCTGGCCCTCGCCGACGAGGACGCCGCCGCGTTCGCCGTCTACGGCACGGCGATGAAGATGCCCCGCGACACCGACGAGCAGCGCGACGCCCGCGCAGCGGCGATCCGCGAAGCGGCCAGGGGCGCGTCAATGGTTCCGTTCCGGACCGTCGAAGCCTGCCTCCGGGTGGCCGTCCTTGCCGAGGCGCTCGCCGGCCGCAGCAACAAGAACGCCTCTTCGGACCTCGAGGTCTCGAGCCTCATGGCCGTCGCCGCGGCGCGGTCCGCCGCCGCCAACGTGTACATCAACCTCCCGTCCATCGGCAATCCGGACGCCGAGCGGGACCTGTTCAAGGATACGGAGGAGCTCGTCGACGCGATCGAGCGCCTGGCCGACCAGACCCGCGAGGCCGTCAGGAACGGCGCGGCCCGCGAACCCCTCCAGCGCGGCGACGGGTGACGCCCTCGCTGACCGACGACGGACCCCGCCTGCTCCGTGGCGGCCCGATTGCCGCCACGATCCGGGAGCAGGTCGCCGCCGACGTCGCGGCTTTCAAACTGGAGCACGGCTACGCCCCGGCCCTCGCGGTCCTCGTCGTGGGCAAGGACGCGCCGTCCGCCGTGTACCTGCACAAGATCCTCGACGGCTGCCGGCTGGTCGGGATCGAGGACCGCCTGGTCGAGCTGCACGCGGACGCCACCGAGGCCGACATCGCCGAGGCCCTTCGCGAGCTCCAGCGGGACCCCCGGGTCGCCGGGATCATCACCCAGATGCCCCTGCCCACGGGCATCCCCCTGCGGGCCGTCATCGACGTCCTGGACCCGCTCCGCGACATCGACGGGATCCACCCCCTCAACGCCGGTCTCCTCGCGTTGGGCTACGACGGCTTCCTGCCGGCCACGGCTCACGCGAGCATCGAGATCCTGAAGCAGTCGGGGATCGACCTCGCGGGCAAGCACGCCGTGGTCGTCGGCCGCTCGAACGTGATCGGCAAGCCCGCCGCGCTTCTCCTGCTCCGCGAGAACGCGACCGTCACGGTCTGCCACAGCAAGACGGCTGACCTGCCCGCCATCGTCCGCACCGCGGACGTCGTCATCGTCGCGATCGGCAGGGCCGGCTTCGTGACCGGCGACATGCTCAAGCCCGGTGCCGTCGTCGTGGACGTCGGCATCAACGTCGTCGAGGGCAAGCTCGTGGGCGACGTGGATTTCGCGTCCGCGAGCCTCGTCGCCTCGGCGATCACCCCCGTGCCCGGCGGCGTCGGGCCCCTGACCAACGCCATCCTGCTCACCCACCTCGTGGGCGCCGCCCGGGACCAGGCCACGGGCCTCATCCCCCTGGGCGCGCACTCCCTCGCCGTTGCCATGCCGGAGGCCCGCTGATGTCCTTTCCGTCCGATCTCGAGATCGCCCGCTCGGTCACCCCTCGCCCCATCGCAGACGTCGCCCACGAGCTGGGCTACCGCGACGACGAGATCGAGCTGTACGGCAGCACCAAGGCCAAGGTGACCCTCGAGGGCATCCGCCGCCTGGAGGCGGAGCGCCCCCGCGGCAAGTACGTGCTGGTGACGGCCATCACTCCGACGCCCCTGGGTGAGGGCAAGAGCACCACCACGGTCGGCCTCGGGCAGGGCCTCGAGCGGATCGGCAAGAAGGCAGCGGTCGCCCTCCGCCAGCCGTCGCTCGGTCCCGTGTTCGGGATCAAGGGCGGCGCCGCGGGTGGCGGCTACAGCCAGGTCATCCCGATGGAGGACTTCAACCTCCACCTCACGGGTGACGTCCACGCGATCGGTGCCGCGCACAACCTCGCCGCGGCCTTCATCGACAACCACATCCACCACGGGAACCAGCTCGGCATCGACGCCAACAACATCCTCTGGCCGCGCGTCCTGGACATCAGCGACCGCGCCCTGCGGGACGTCGTCGTCGGCCTCGGCGGCAAGGACAACGGCTACCCCCGCCAGAGCCAGTTCGTGATCACGGTCGCGTCCGAGGTGATGGCGATCCTCGCGCTCGCCAGCGATCTCAAGGACCTCCGCTCGCGCCTGGGCCGGATCGTCCTCGCGACGAAGAAGGACGGCACCCCGATTACCGCCGAGGACCTCAAGGTCGCGGGCTCCATGGCGGTCCTGCTCAAGGACGCCCTCAAGCCGAACCTGCTCCAGACCCTCGAGGGCGGGCCCGCCTGGGTCCACTGCGGCCCGTTCGCCAACATCGCCCACGGCAACAACAGCGTGCTCGCAGACCGCGCGGCCCTCGCCACCAGCGACATCCTCGTCACCGAGGCCGGCTTCGGCGCCGACATGGGTGCCGAGAAGTTCTTCGACATCAAGTGCCGCGCCTCGGGCATGACCTGCGACGCGGCCGTCATCGTGGCCACCGTCCGCGCGCTCAAGATGCACGGCGGCGTGGGCCGGATCGTCGCCGGCAAGCCGCTGGATCCCGCACTGCTCGAGAGCAACCCGGACGCGGTCCGCAAGGGCGGCGAGAACCTCGCCAAGCAGATCGAGAACATCGCGCTGTACGGCGTGCCCGTCGTCGTGGCGATCAACGTCTTCCCGACCGACACCGAGGCCGAGATCCAGGCGATCAAGGACGTCTCGCTCGCGGCGGGTGCCCGGGACGCGGTCGTCGCGCGCCACTTCGTGGAGGGCGGGGCCGGGGCCGAGGACCTCGCCCGGGCGGTCTGGGCTGCGGCGGAGGAGGGTTCGCCCAACTTCCAGCTGCTCTACCCGGACGACATGTCGCTCAAGGACAAGATCGAGACGATCGCCACCCGGATCTACGGCGCCGACGGCGTGGACTACCTCCCGGCGGCGACCAAGAGCCTCAAGCTGTACGAGGAGATGGGCTACGGCCATCTGCCGGTCTGCATGGCCAAGACCCAGTACAGCCTCAGCCACGACGCGAAGCTCCTCGGCCGTCCGACCGGGTTCCGTCTGCCGGTCCGGGAGGTCCGCCTCAGCGCCGGCGCCGGGTTCATCACCCCGATCTGCGGTGACATGCGGACGATGCCGGGCCTCAACAGCCGCCCGGGCGGCGAGCGCATCGACATCGACGACGACGGGAACATCGTCGGGCTGTTCTAGGCCGGCGGCCCCGGGCCGTCCCCCGGGCCGTCATCTAGGCCGCGAGGAGTCGCATGGCGATCATTGACGCCCTCGGCCGGGTGCTCCCGGTGCTGCTGCTGTTCGTGCTGGGCGCCGTCCTGCGGCGACGGGCCTTCCTCTCAGGGTCGACCGTCGCGGACCTTCGGCGGTTCGTCCTGGCGGTCACGCTGCCATCGGCGCTGTTCCTGACGTTCCTTCGCGTTTCGCTGGAGCTGCGCTACCTGCCGATCGTGGTGATCGTGTTCGCGGCGTGCCTGGGCATGCTGGTCGCGGGGCCATTCCTGTGCCGGCTCGTGGGGGCGCGCTCGCCGTTCACGGGGCCGCTCATGACGGGCTTCGAGGCCGGCATGCTGGGCTACGCGATCTACGGCGGCGTGTTCGGCCAGGCCGCGCTCTACCGGTTCG
The DNA here is from genome assembly GCA_036508975.1 of Candidatus Limnocylindrales bacterium. GTDB lineage: Bacteria > Chloroflexota > Limnocylindria > Limnocylindrales > CSP1-4 > CAIXZV01. Next base: position 2,021 of record DATCGK010000108.1, on the reverse strand, counting down.
GGATCATCGATCTCGGCCAGGTGCTGTTCGTGTTCTTCGTCCTGGCGACCGTGCTCACGCGGCGGGCGACCGGGGTGACCCCGGGGATGCGTGACACGGCCGCGGCGTTCCTGCGGACGCCCGTGATCCTGGCGATCCTGGCCGGGATCGCGGGCAGCGCCGTGGGACTGGGCCCGGCGCTGGACTCGTCGCCGCTCACGGCGTCCGTGCTGCGGACGCTGGAGCTGTTGGGGGTTTGCACGACGCCGCTCATCGCCATCGTGATCGGGTACAGCACGCGGCTGCGCCCCGGGGCGCTGAGCCGGCCCGCGCGCACGGTTGCGGTGCGGCTGACCGCTTGGGTCCTGCTCGCGCTCGCCTTCGACAAGGTGGTCGTGGAGGGCCTGCTGGGCCTGGACGTGCTGTTCGGGGCGGCGGTGATGACGATGGCGATCCTGCCGCCCCCGTTCGTGATCCCGCTGTACATGGGATCACGGCCGGAGGACGTCGCCGAGCAGGACTACGTCGCCGACACGCTCTCGCTGGCGACGGTGGTCACGCTGGTCGCCTTCTCGATCGTGGCGGCGGCGTTCTCGGGCTGAGCCGGCCGGAGCCGGGCGATCCCGCCCCTCGCGCCAGGCTCGGCCGCGTCAGGCTCGCCGCGTCAGGCGGTGAAGGAGAAGCTCGTCGCGATCACGAACCCCGCGGCGACGAGCAGCGCGGCGGCCACGCCGAGCACGCCGACGCCCCACATCGTCCAGTCGATCGGTCCCAGCGCCTCGCCGTCGCCGTGGGCGTCGTGGCCATGACCGTCGCCGTGGCCGGATGCGGCGCCGTGGTCGTCGGCCGCCGCGTGGGACGAGCCGGGCTGGTCGGGAACGTGGGTGCCGTGCGTGTCGCTCATGATCGTGTGGTGGCTACCTCCGCGGTCATTCTCCCATGAGCGACCCGCTCTAGACTGGCTGCGATGCTCACGCTCGTCCTCACCCGCCACGGCCTGACCGACCGATCCGTCCCCGAGCAGCACATCGGCCAGCACATCGACATCTCCATCAACGCGGACGGCCGCCGCCAGGCCGAGGCGCTCGGCCACCGCCTGGCCCACGTCGCCTTCGACCGCGTCATCACCAGCCCCCTGTTCCGTGCCCGCGAGACGGCGGAGGTGGTCGTCCGCAGGATCCCCGCCGTGGCCGACCCGCGCCTGCGCGAGATGGACTACGGCGCCTGGGAGGGCCGCACGTACGAATCCATCCTGGCGACGGACCGGGCCCTGCGCCGCGAGTGGGAGGTGGCGCCCGACACCACCCGGTGTCCAGGCGGCGAGAGCGGCGAGGACGTCGGAGTGCGCGTGCGGGCGTTCCTGACGGACCTGCTGGAGGAGCAGCGCACCTGGCATGCCAAGGCATCGTTCCGGGCGGTGACGTCCGGCGGGGCGATGGAGGTCGCTCCGGAGCGCCGGGTGCTGCTGGTGGGACACGCGACGACGAACCGGATCCTGATCTCCGTGGCGCTGGGCACGGACCTCCGCGGCTACCGGCGCCGGTTCGACCAGGGCCAGGCGAACCTGACCGTGCTCCGCTGGGAGTCGAGCGGCGCGCCCGAGGACGCCACGCTGTTGCTCCTCAACGACCTCGCGCACCTGCGGGGGCCGCGGGACACGCCCTGGGAGTAGTCAGTCGGCGGCCGGGGCCTTCTTCGGTCGCCCGGGCATCCCCAGCCGCCACCAGAGCAGGCCGGCGAGGAAGACCACCGCCGCGACCGCGATGAGCATGTCGAACGGCCGGAGCATCTCGCGGATCTGCTCCCAGTTCGCCCCCAGCTGCTCGCCGGCCCAGACCAGGGCGATGGACCAGAGCAGCGCGCCGGCGGTGGAGTAGGCGATGAACGCTCGGATCGGCATACGGGTGACGCCGGCCGGGAACGAGATGAACGTCCGGACGATCGGCAGGAGACGGCCGATGAACACGGTGGGAGCGCCGTACCTGCGGAAGAACTCGTCCGCTGCCTCGATCTCGTGGGTGCGGATCAGCAGGTACCGGCCG
>DATCGK010000107.1:0-3315 GCA_036508975.1 Candidatus Limnocylindrales bacterium | reverse complement strand
AAATCGGCTGAAACGTTCTCTGCCGCCCGACGTCTTGTCGTCGACGCCCGCCGCCACACTCCGGTCGGCCCGCGGTCGCCAGCTGTGGGAGCGACGGAGATGACACTCCAGCGGATCGGCCAGGTTCTCCTCGTCGCGGGTGGTGCCGCAGTCCTGCTGGCGTTCGGTCTCGGGTCGAGCTCGCTCGGCGTGAGCGCGATCGCCCTCGTCGGCCTGGGTGCCGCCACGCTGGCGGCGGCCGGGCCGTGGCCGCTCGGCGGCCGACTGGCACGCGCCGGGCTGGGGATCTCGGCGCTCGGCCTCGCGGTGTTCACGGTCTCGGCGCTCGCCATGGACGACCTGCATCCGAGCCATTCGCTGGTGGGACTGGCGCTGATCGTGGCGCTCCTGCTGGGCGTCGTCGCGACCGGAGTCGGCGGCCTCCTGATCGGGGCGTCGGCGGTGGGAACGATCTGGGGCGTGTGCCGGACGAGCGAGACCGCACGCGCTGCGCCCGACCTCGGGCGGCCTGGTCCGGAGGACCTGGGACGTGGCTCGGGCCGGAGGGTGCGGCGGATCCGGCGCGGAGCGGTCGCGCTCCTGGCCGCGACCTCCCTCGTGGGGCTGGCCGGCTACACGGCCTACGTCGGCGTCATCGGGTCCGACCAGCTCATCCATCCGACCGGGAATCCCGACTGCCGGACCCCGCTTGTCCGGTACGGTTGGACGTACGAGGCGGTGAACTATGACATCGCCGACGACGCCGTCCTCCAGAGCCAGAACCCAGACATGGAGCACTGCGCCAGCCAGGGTGCGACCGCTGGCACCGAGGTCGTCACGACGGACGGGATCCCGATCGCGGGCTGGTATGTCCCAGCATCAGACGGCGCAGGTCCGACCGGCACGACCGTCGTCATCGTGCACGGGTGGGACGCCAACAAGAGCGAAGCGCTGAAGTACGCCGTCCCGCTCCACGCGGCGTTCAACGTCGTCGTGATCGACCTGCGCGGAGGCGGCCGAAGCGGCCCCGCCGACAGCACCTTCGGCCTGCGCGAGAAGCTTGATGTCGAGGCCGTCATCGACTGGCTTCAGCGCACCAAGCACCCCTCGCACGTCGCGGTGATGGGCAACTCCATGGGCGGTGGCGCCGCGGCCCTCGCCGCCGCCGGGGACCCACGAATCGAGGCCCTCATCCTCGACTCCACCCATGCCCACGTCGCGAACATCTTCGAACGGCGCCTGGAGGTCGACGCCGGCCATCCCTCCCTGCCCGGCACGCCCGCGATCCTGGCCGGGATCTGGGTTCGCACGGGGCTCGATCTCATGGGGGCCGACCCGATCGCGGCGATCCCGGCCCTGGGTCCGCGCCCGCTGCTGCTGCTCCACGGCGCCGCCGACCTGAACGACCTGCCCGCGGCCAGCGTCGATGCCATCTACCAGGCGGCCCAGGATTCGGGCGTGCCGGTCGAGCGTCACCTGTGCCCGGGAGCGACGCACGGCAGGGTCATCGATACCTGTCCGGCCAAGTGGGGCCAGTGGATCGTGGGGTTCCTGAACCGTGTGTTCCCGGCGCCCGGCTGAGCTCGTGCGCCCTGGCTCGCGCGAGCACGGAGGAGAGATGAACGTCCAGCCATTCTGCCCCGAGTGTGGATCCGCGCGGCTCGTCGGGACCGTCGCGTGCCCGACCTGTGGACGGTCGCTCGAGCCGGTCGACGAGTCGCTGGAGCCCGCCGGCGCGCCCGCGTCAGGGCGGACGGAACCAGCGAACGCCGATGCGCTGGTGAGGAAGTTCTGGCGGGGCCTGGGGATTGGCGCATTCATCGCGCTCGTCGTGCCGATTTCCTACCTGGTCCTCGCCCGGCTTGTGGAGGCCGGGATCGTCTCGAGCGACCAGGTGCAGACGCTCGTTCACCCGCTCGACTCGATCCTGTTCCCCTGGGGGGTGCTCCTTGGGCCCATCGGCGTCGTGGTCGCCGGCAGGTCGGCCGGCATTCGGGGGGCGTTCGGCTGGTTCGTGCTGATGGTTGTTGCCGTACCCGTGCTCACGTCTCTCTGGCTCGGGAGCGTCATGGCCTTCGGTTCCGCGACTGGCAATCCGTTCTGAACGTGCCCTGCTCGGAAACCCTGCCCGGTAACATCCCGACGCCACCGGCGTCCTTGAGGCAACGAGCGCCGTCCCGGGTGCCGTCCGGTCGGGCAGCCCGCATCGCCGCGAGGGATCGAGATGGAACTCATCCTGCTGGTCCTCATCCTCTCTGTCGCGTTCGTTCTCGTGCTCCTGTGGGCGAAGACCGATGAGGTGGCCCGGCGCCAGGACGACACGGAGGAGCGAGTCCGCGAGCTGCAGGCCAGCCTGACGAAGATCCAGGGCACGGTCGCTCGGCTTGGTGCCGCGCCCGGGAAGATCGCCCCCGAGGCACCGGCCGCGGCGCCAGCCAAGGCCGCGCGGGTGGCCTCGTCCGCCGTGTCGGCGCGCCCCGCCGCGGCCACATCCGTTCCTGAGGTCGTTCCGCCCTGGCCAAGACCCGCTCGGGACGCCCGCCGCGGGTGGGTTGCGCCGGGGGAGATTCCCGCGCACCCTGTCTACGGGCCGGCCACCTGGGTCGCCCCGAGTCCCGGCCCACGTTCCGGGCCCGGGCTCGCCGACCGCCTTCGCCACGAGCTCGGCTTCACGCCGCCCGTGGCCGGCGACGATTGGTCGCGCGCCGGGCTCGAAGCATGGCTCGAGGGCCGGCTGCTTGCCGTCGTGGGCGGCGTCGCCCTGCTCCTGGGAGCCGTCTTCTTCCTGAGCCTCGCCTTCAGCCGCGGCTGGATCACCGAGCCGCTGCGCGTCCTCATCGGGCTCGCCGTCGGTGCCGGCCTGCTCGTGCTCGGTGAGCTCTCGTTCACGCGGCTGCGCGGCACGCTCGGGCACGTCCTCGTCGCCGTCGGCCTTGCGACCGTTTCCCTGGCGCTGCTCGCCGCGACCCGCCTCTATCAGCTGGTCCCGGTCGAATACGGCCTCCTGGGCGCATTCGTGGCAGCCGTCGCGGCCGCCGCCATCGCCGTCCGTCACGAGTCGCAGCTCGTGGCGGCCTTCGGCCTCATCGCCGTCCTCGCCTCGCCGCCGGTGCTCGGCGCGAGCCCGACGATCGTCACCCTCCTGTTCGTCGCCGCCACGCTCGTCGGGACGACCGGCGTGGCCCTCTTCCGGACGTGGGTCTGGCTGCCGCCGCTCGCGTTCGTGCTGGCCGGTCCACAGCTCGCTTCCTACATCACCGGCGGGCCACCGGTGGCGGAGGGGCTCGTCACCGTCGCCGGCTTCTGGCTCGTGAACGTGATCGCCGCGGGCGGTGA
>DATCGK010000106.1:0-3954 GCA_036508975.1 Candidatus Limnocylindrales bacterium | reverse complement strand
CGATGTAGGTCTCGCGACCCGTTCGTCGGGTGTCCAGGAGCTTGGCCAGCTCACGGAAGGCCTCGGGCTCGAGCGCCTTGAACGAGAGATCCTCCAGCTCCCACTTGATCTGCCAGATGCCCAGCCGCTCCGCCAGCGGTGCGTAGATCTCCAGCGTCTGGCGGGCGATTCGCTGCTGCTTCTCGGTCTTCAGGGCACCCAGGGTCCGCATGTTGTGGAGACGGTCCGCGAGCTTGATGAGGACGACCCGGATGTCGTCGGCCATGGCCAGGAACATCTTCCGGATGTTTTCGGCCTGCTGCTGCTCGTGGCTATGGGTGCTGAACTTGGACAGCTTCGTGACGCCGTCCACCATGTGGGCGACCTCGGGCCCGAACCGCTCCTCCACGTCCGCCAGGCTGTACTCGGTGTCCTCGGCGACGTCGTGGAGCAGCGCGGCGGAGACGGCCACGGGGTCGATGCCGAGCTCGGCCAGGATCTGCGCGGACGCGATGGGGTGCGTCACGTACGGGTCGCCCGACGCGCGGACCTGGCTGCTGTGCGCCTCCACCGCCAGGTCGAACGCGCGGTTGACCATCGAGAGGTCCGCCTGCGGATGGTGCTTGCCGACCGTCACGAGCAGTTGCTGCCGGAGCGCCTCCAGGTCCAGGGTGATCGCGACCGGCCCCGTGGCCGTGATCGGGCCGGACTCGATGTCCGTGTCGCCCACGTCGGCCGCGCGGCGCACGGTTCGGCGGCCTCCGGCTGCGCCGGCGCGGGCCGGTGCGAGCGGAACCTCGGGATCGCGGACGACCTGATCGGGCATGGGTGGGAGTCTACCCGGACGGGCGGCCGAAGAGTCCGGGCGGGCCCCCTCGGCTGGATGGTGGGCCGCCCGCTCAGCCTCCGGCGAAGCCCGGCAGGCCGATGGCGAGGTCGCCCGACAGGCGCAGGTCGCCGGCTGCGGTCACCCGGACGGAGGTGAGGCGGATCGGGAGGTCGCCACCTCCGCGGAGCAGGACCACCGTGTGGCCGGCCTCCGGGCCATCGAGCACCACCGCCTCGAGATCCCCCGCCGCGGACACGCCCAGGCGGGCGCGGACGGTCGCGCCTACCCGGGCCGTCACGAGGTCCGGGGTGGACAGCGTGACCGAGGAGGGCCGGACGCCGAGGCCGGTCGTCACGGCGTCCGCCAGGAGGGCCTCGGCGTCCGCGCCGGCGATCGTGGTGGAGGCCGACACGCTCGCCCCGCCGCCCGAGAGCGTGATGGCCGCGAGCCCAAGCGGCCGGCCACCCACGTCCGGCACCGTGACGTCCAGCAGCTCGCCGTCCACGGACCCCGCGGTCCGGGGGACGATCGCCACGTCACCCAGCACCACGTCCAGGGAGCCGATCGCGAGGCCCCGGAACGTCGCGTGCGTGGCCCGGACACGGACCCGGTCCGCGTGCAGCCCCAGGAGGTCCGTCGGCGGGCTGCTGGTGACGGTCACCGTCGTGTCGTCGGCCTGGAGGCCCGCCGCGGTGATCCCCGCGGTGAGGACCGCGGATGCCACCGCCGGCAGTCCCACGTAGACCCCGAATACCACGACGATCGCGCCGAGGACCAGGGTGAACAGGCAGCCCCGCACCGTCAGCCGCCGGCGAAGCCCATCGCCGCGAGCAGCTCGCGCGCGACGCCTGCCTCGTCCCACGGGATCGCATGGTCCGCGTACAGGATCGTGGGCTCATGGCCCTTGCCTGCGAGGAGCACCAGGTCGCCGGGCCGGGCCCGGGCGAAGGCGGTCGCGATGGCCTCGCGCCGGTCGGCGATGGCCAGGACGTCCTCGCCCCGGCGGCGGCCCGCAGCCTCGGCGCCACGCACGATCTCCCCGATGATCGCGTGCCGGTCCTCGCCCCGCGGATCCTCGTCCGCCGCGATCACGATCCGGCACCGCTCGCCCGCGATCCGTCCCATCGCCGCTCGCTTGGCGGTGTCACGCTCGCCTCCCGACCCGAAGACGGTGATCAGCGACCCTCCCTGGGCCGCGGCAACGGGCCCCAGCAGGTCCAGAACCACCTTCAGGGACGCCGGCGAGTGCGCGTAGTCCACGACGACCCCGAACGGCTGGCCGGCGTCGATCCGCTCCATCCGCCCCGGCACGCCGCGTACGCCCTCCAGCCCGGCGCGCACGGCGGCCGGGTCCAACCCCAGCACGTCCCCGAGCGCGACCACCGCAAGCGCGTTGTGGACGTTGAAGCGCCCGGCGAGGCGGAGGGTGAGGGTGCCGCCACCGGACGGCGCGTCGTAGCGGACGCGGAGATGGCGCGCATCCTCGTCAACGGCGGTGGCCCGCACCTCGGCCGGCGCGCCGGTCCCGTACCCGATCACGAAAGCCCCGGCGGCGCGGGCGGCGGTCATGAAGGCGGACGCGGCGGGATCGTCGCGGTTGATCACGGCAGACTTGGGCCAGGGCCAGCCCCCGACAATCTTGGCCGGGTTCGCCGGACCCGTCGCCAGCGCCGTGAACAGGCGCAGCTTGGCGTCCCGGTACCGCTCGAAGGAGCCGTGAAGCTCCAGGTGCTCGTGCGTGAGGTTGGTGAAGACCGCCGCGTCGTAGGCGATCCCGGTCACGCGCTCCAGCTCCAGGGCGTGCGACGTGGTCTCGAGGACGACCGCGGCGTTGCCGGCGGCGCGCATCGCGGCCAGGGTCGCCTCGAGCTCCGGCGCCCCTGGCGTGGTCGCGTGGGCCTCGTGGCGCTCCCGCAGGACACCGACCTTGGTCTCCACGGTGCCGATCAGCCCGGTGGAGACACCGGCCGATTCCAGGGCCGCCACGGCCAGGAACGAGGTGGTGGTCTTGCCGTCCGTTCCCGTGATCCCGATGACCCCCAGGGCCCGCGACGGATCGCCGGCCCACCAGCCCGCCGCCTCGGCCAGCGCCCTCCGCGCATTCCCGATGACGACCTGGGGGATCCCGACCCCCTCGACCGGCCGCTCGACCAGGGCCGCCGCAGCCCCGGCCGCCGCGGCGCGCGCCATGAAGTCGTGACCGTCCACGTGGAACCCCGGCACGGCCACGAACAGCGTCCCGGGGCCGGCCCCGCGAGAGTCTTCCGTCACGAGGGTGATGCCGGTGGCGGCGACGTCGTCGGCGTTCGCCGAAGCCCCACCCGCGCGCACCTCGAGGACCAGGCCGGCGGCATCGAGGCGATCCAGCAGCCCGCCGAGGGCCCTCGGCTCCCGCCCGACCGCGGTCTCAATCAGGCGCTCGAGGGAAGTGGGTTCCGGGCTCAAGCGCCGCCCCTCCCCCGCCCCACCGCGCGGGACAGCCTCGTGGCCGCCCGTCCCGCGGCGTAGCGCACAGGGCGGCCGACCCACTCCTGCGCACCCGCCAGCTCCACCCACGACGCCCCGAACGAGCGCTTGTGCTCGTAGAGCCCGAAGGTCGGTTCGCCGGGTGCCGGAGGCCGCCGGGCGCCCGCGACGTCCACGCCGCCCAGGTCCATCTCCGGGCGCCCCTCCGCGAGGGCCAGCTGGATCGCCCGCCACCGGAGGAGGTGCATCGTGCCCGGATGGTCCCGGCGGCGGTCCGCGATGTCGGCCGAGTGCGCCGTGGACAGGCGGCGGCCGTGACGATACAGGACGAGCCCGCCCAGCACCGGGCCCGCCTCGCCGCCCTCGCGCGCCTCCAGGTAGACGAGGTGGCCGGCGCCCAGCGCGCGCAGCCACCACGCGCCATAGCCGGCGGGGCCGCCGAGGGTGAAGCCGAGCCGCTCACCGGTCGCGTGGAGCAGGTCGTAGAACCTGCGCAGGGCGACGTCCGCGGGCTCGCGGGCGTCCGCGAACCCATCGAGCTCTGTCGCTCGGGTGTCGTGGCGCACGATGACGACCCCGTCGCGCTCCGCCTGGCGGATCCGCTGGCGCGTGGACTTGGCCACGCCGGCAAGCACGCCCGCGGCATCGCCGTCACCGGGCAGCGCCAGGGACATCCGGTG
>DATCGK010000105.1:0-2004 GCA_036508975.1 Candidatus Limnocylindrales bacterium | reverse complement strand
GGTGGACCGCCTGCCGCGCTCCGGCAATGCGGGCGCCGCCATTGCCGGACCCAGCGGGAACCGCACGGCGCCGGTCGACGAACCGGGAGGGAGCTCGTGATGTCCGCGGTCGCGCCGGGCCTCGTGTGCGCCCACCACCACCTCTACTCGGCGCTCGCCCGGGGAATGCCGGCGCCGCCGGAGGTCCCCACGACCTTCGGGGAGATCCTCGAGCAGGTCTGGTGGCGCCTCGACGCGGCCCTCGACCTGGAGATGATCCGCTGGTCGGCGATGCTCGGCGCCGTCGAAGCCCTCGAGAACGGCACCACGGCGATCGTCGACCACCATGAGTCCCCCAACGCCATCGAAGGCAGCCTCGACGTCGTCGCCGACGCGTGCGCCGAGGTCGGGGTTCGGGTCGTGTGTGCGTACGGGGTCACCGACCGCCACGGACCGGACGGCTCTCGGCGAGGTCTCGCCGAGAACGAGCGCTTCATCAAGGCCGGAGGTCGGGGGCTGGTGGGCATCCACGCGGCCTTCACGTGCTCGGACGAATCCCTGCGCGCCGCCGCCGGCCTGGCCGAGGATCTTGGGGTCGGCGTGCACGTCCACGTCTGCGAGGGTCCGGAGGACGCCGCGGCGCCGGCCCGGCTAGCCGCCCTCACTCGGGACAACTGGCTCCTGGCCCACTGCGTCCACCTGCCGACGGATCACACCCTGAAGGGGACGATCCTCCACAACCCGTTCTCGAACCTCAACAACGCGGTCGGCTACGCGAAACCGGCCCGCTTCTCGAACCCGGTGGCGCTCGGCACGGACGGGATCGGCGGGAACGTCCTGGAGGCGTTCCGGCTGGCCTACGTCATGCAGCGCTCGGTCGACGTCACCTCCGGGCCGGACACGGCCTGGTCGTGGCTCGAGACCGGCTGGAACCTGGTGCCGGAGGCGAGGGACGACCGGGTCACCTGGACCTACGACCCGATGGACCCGTGGCACATCGCCTTCACCCCTGGGATCATGCCCCGACAGATCACGATCGACGGCGAGGTGGTCTTCGCCGACGGCAGGCCGACCCGGGTCGATGCGGACGAAGTCCGCGCGAAGGCCCGGGAACAGGCTGCCCGCCTGCACGCCCGACTCTGACGGCCTTCGATTGAAACCCGCATGGTTGACGGCTGTCCAGCCGCGCGCCAGTGTTGATCGGCAAGGAGGCCAGGCAGGGCAGATGGAACGGAAGAAGCGGCCTTCGGGGGGCGCCACGATCGGCGGAATCCTCTTCGCCCTGGACCAGCAGGTGTTCAGGACGGTCCCGCCGGCCATCGAGCTTGTCCACCACGCCCGCCCGGACACTCCCGCGCCCACGAAGGACGGGGAGCTCGTGGTGATGCTCCCGCCAGAACGGCGAAAGGCCGAGGCGGACGACGACGAGGGCCAGGTCCCTCCGATCGGGTAGTCCGCCCGCAGACAATTCCGCGCACGGCGACGAGGGATCACGGATGTCCGACCGATTCCATCCGATCTCGATGGAACAGCTCACCGACTGGGTGTTCACCGAGCTGGAGCAGAAGGGCTCCCTCTTCAACGTGCCCCGGTCGGCCTTCTTCGTCCCGCGTACCGACCACCGCTTCCGGCGCCGCGAATACGGAGTGGAGCTGGAGACGCCGTTCGGGGTCGCGGCCGGGCCCCATACCCAGATGGCCCAGAACATCATCGTCTCGTGGCTGGTGGGTGCGCGGCTGATCGAGCTCAAGACGATCCAGACCCTTGACGACCTCGATGTCCACAAGCCCTGCATCGACGTCGAGGACGAGGGGTACAACGTCGAATGGTCGCAGGAGCTCAAGGTCCACCAGTCGTTCGACGAGTACCTTCGGGCCTGGGTCCTGATCCACGCCCTGCATCACGAGCTGGGCTGGCCCGGGGCGCGACCCGGCATGGTCTTCAACATGAGCGTCGGATACAACCTCGAGGGCATCCGCAGGCCGAATGTCCAGTGGTACCTCGACGCCATGGCGGATGCGTCGG
>DATCGK010000104.1:0-11229 GCA_036508975.1 Candidatus Limnocylindrales bacterium | reverse complement strand
CGCACGTTCCAGATTCCGCGTCCCTTCCCGCGGATGTCCGTCCTCGAGAACGTGGTGGTCTCGGCGTCCTTCGGCGACCCGCACGGCGATGGATCCATGGCCGCGGACCGCGCGCTCAAGGCGCTCCAGTACGTGGAGTTCCCGCGCCCCGTGAGCACCATCGCCGGTCACCTCAACGCCGTCCAGCTCAAGCGCCTCGACCTTGCGCGCGCGCTGGCGAGCAGGCCGAAGCTGCTGTTCCTCGACGAGTTCGCGTCCGGCCTGACCCCCTTCGAGCTGACCAGGATCGCCGCGCTGCTGCGCAAGATCCGCGCCGACGGCACCACGATCGTCATGGTCGAGCACGTGATGCGGCTGATCCTCGACCTGTGCGGTCGCCTGTCCGTGCTCCAGTACGGCGAGCTGATCGCCCACGGGGACGCCACGACCGTCGCTCAGGACGAGCGGGTCCGCGAGGCCTATCTCGGCACCAACTACATTCTCTGATACCCGGAGGGAAGGGTGCTCCAACTCACCGGCGTCGAAGCTGGGTACGATCTCCTGCAGGTGCTGTGGGGGGTTGACCTGCACGTGGAGGAGGGCGAGTTCGTCGCCTTGCTCGGGCCCAACGGCGCGGGCAAGACGACCACGCTGCGCACCATCGCCGGCTTCCTGCCGCCGATCCGCGGGTCGATCACGTTCCGCGGCCAGCCGCTCGACGGCGTGCTCCCCCACAAGGTGAGCACCACCGGGATCGGTTATGTCTCGGAGAGCCTCAACCTGTTCCCCGCGATGTCGGTCTACGAGAACCTGCTCGTGGGCGCCTATACCGTGCGGGACAAGGCGCGGATCGCATCCACGATGGACCTCGTGTTCGAGTTGTTCCCGAGGCTCCTCGAGCGGCGCGACCAGCTGGCCGGGACGCTCAGCGGCGGCGAGCGAAAGATGCTCGCCATCGGACGCGGGCTGATGCCATCGCCTGCCCTACTGCTCGTGGATGAGCCGTCGCTGGGCCTGGCCCCGATGGCGACGCTGACCGCGTTCGAGGCGCTCAGGCAGCTGCACCAGCGCGGCGTGACGATCCTCCTGGTCGAGCAGAACGTGAACACGACGCTCCACCTCGTGGACCGGGCCTACGTCCTCGAGCAGGGCCGGATCGTCCTCGAGGGGACGGGGCAGCAGCTGCTCGGGGACAGCCACGTCCAGGAAGCCTACCTGGGGATCTGAGCGAACCCATGACGACCGCAACCAACCTCCGCGCCGTCCCCTTCGCCAGGCGCTTCCTGACGTTCACGTGGGCCGTGATCGGCCTCGTCGTGCTCGTGATGGTCGCGTTCGCGTTCATCCAGCCCTCGATCCTCGTGGACACTCTCGTGACCGGCGGGATGTGGGCCCTGATGGCCGGCGGCCTGGCGCTCGTGTTCGGGGTGATGAACATCCCCAACTTCGCCCACGGCGAGTTCTTCATGATCGGCTCGCTGGTCGCGTTCACGGTCTTCTCGCCGATCCAGGATGCGCTCCTGGCGAACCCGAGTTCGGTGATCCTCAAGGTGGCCGGCCCGTTCCCCGGGATGATCGTGGCCGCCGTGGTCGGCTTCGTCTGCGGGGTGCTCCTCGAGGTCGTCCTGTTCCGGCCCCTGCGCAAGCGGAGCCGCGAGCAGTGGGTGATGAACACGTTCCTGCTCACCGCGGGGGTCTCCGTCCTCCTGGTGAACGGGGACCGGCTGGTGTTCGGGAACGACTTCCGCGGCATCACCCGCTACTGGGACGTGAAGCCGATCCAGATCCTGGGGGTCTCGGTCTCCGTCGACCGGGCGATGGTGTTCGTGATCGCCATGGTCATGATCGCCGTGTTCGCCGTGTTCCTCCAGCGCACGCGCACGGGCCGGGCCATGCGGGCGGTCTCCCAGGATGAGACCGGCGCCCAGATGGCCGGGATCGGCCTCAACCGCATCTTCGTGCTGACGATGGGCCTGAGCTGCGCCCTGGCGGCCCTCGCCGGTGCGGCTCTGCTGTTCATGTATCCATCGTTTCCCGACGTCGGCATTCAGCCGCTGTACCTCGCCTGGTACGTCGTGATCCTCGCGGGCCTCGGCAACGTCCAGGGAGCCATCATCGGGGCGTTCATCGTGGCGCTCCTGCAGACGCTGGCCGTGTACTACGTCGGGCTCGGCTGGGTGGATGTCCTGCCGACCGCGTTCATCATCCTGATCCTGCTGTTCAAGCCCTCGGGCCTGTTCGGCAGCGAGGTGAAAGGGGTCTGGGAGCAGTAGTGGCCACCGAAGCCGCCACCCCGGTGGCCGTCATGAACCAGGTCCGAGCGCGCGCACGCCGGACCTCCCGCATCGCGTCGCTCGCGGTGGTGGTCTTCGCGGTCGTGCTCCCGCTGATCCCGCCGTTCAACGGCCAGGACTACACGCGCTACCTGGTCAGCGCCGCGTTCATGGCGGCGATGGCCGTCGCCTTCGACTTCACCGCGGGCTACATCAACATCGTCAACTTCGGCTTCGCGGCCTTCGTCGGCGTGGGCGCGTACACCTCCGGCCTGCTGGCGGCGGACCTCGGGATCTCGCCCTGGATCGGCATGCTGGCCGGTGCCGTCACCGCCGGGTTCGTCGGCCTGCTCACGGGCATGCTCACGCTCCGGCTGCGCGGGATCTATGCGGCGGTCATGACCTGGTTCGTGGGCCTCGCCCTCATGGGGCTCGCGCGCAACTTGACCGAGGTCACCCGCGGGTCGCTCGGCCTCAACGTGCCGCTGCTCCTGGACACCTCGGACAACCTGCCCTACTACTACGTCATCCTGGCCATGCTGCTCGTCACCATCACGGTGCTCACGATCGCCACCCGCTCCAGCCTGGGGCTCGCGTTCCGGGCCATCGGGATGAACCTCCAGGCCGCCCGCGCGTCGGGCATCAACCCCACCCGGTTCCTGGTCATCAACTTCACCCTGTCGTGCGCGTTCGCCGGCTGGCTGGGCGGGTTCTACGCCCACTACTACGGCATCCTCACGCCGGACATCATGCTCACCTCGCACACGGTCGAGGTGCTCGCGGTCGCCTACATCGGCGGCCGCGGCAGCCTGTGGGGACCGGCCATCATCGCCTTCCCCCTGACGATCGGGGTCGAGTTGCTGCGCACGCAGTTCTCGAACCTGCCGGGGCTCCATCTCGTGCTGTATGGCCTGCTGCTCATCGTCGTGATGATCTTCTGGCCCGGCGGCTTCGCGGGCGGGGTCCGGCGCGTCGGGGCCCGGCTCGAGGCCCGGTGGGAGGCACGGATGAAGAAGGACGCGGCCGAGGCCGAGCCAGAGCCCGTGCCCGGCGCGTGACGGGAGGGACACGGGCGGTCATCCCGGCCGCCCCGGTCTCGGCGCGGGGGCGTTCGCGGGGGCGTTCCCGGGTCAGGCGTTCCCGGGTCAGGCGTTCCCCTCAGGCGTTCCCCCTCAGGCGCCGAACCGGCGGGGGCTGAACGGCGCAAGCACGTCCGGCGTGCCGCCGTCGAGGATCATCGCGGCGAGCTCCGTCCCGGTCCGGGGCGCGAGGGTCAGGCCCAGCATCGCGTGGCCGCTGGCGACGTAGACATGGTCGAACGGCGCGAGCCGCCCGATCACCGGCAGGCCGTCCGGCGTCATCGGCCGGAGCCCGGCGCTTGGTGCCAGGTGCGGTGCATCAGGGCTCCAGGACCGGAAGTAGCGGCCCGGGGCCAGCTGGATGGCGCGCAGCCGGACCGGTGAGATCCGCTCGTCCAGACCGCCGAACTCCATCGTGCCGGCGACGCGGGTCGCCCCGTCCAGCGGCGTGACCGCGCAGTGGGCCTCGGAGAGCATCACCACGGACCGCGACTCGAGCTGCGACGGGACATAGTCCACGCTGTAGCCCTTGCCCGGCCGGATCGGCAGCGTCACGCCCAGCGTCCGTGCGACCCTCGCGCTCCAGGCCCCGGCGGCGATCACCACGGCATCGGCGCGGACGGTGCCGAAGCCGCCCCTGAGCTCAACGCCGCCCGAGGGCAGCGCCCAGGCACGGGTGACCCTGCCATCGACCCGGCCGACCCCGAGCGTCTCCAGGCGCGCGACGAGTGCCGCCACGACGGTCGCCGGGCGAACGTGGCGCTCGTTCGGGAACCGGATCGCGCCCACGACAGCGTCCGACAGCTCCGGCACCAGCGCCCGCGCCTCGTCCCCGGTCAGGGATGCGGGCTCGAACCCGGCCCGCTCGTAGTGCGGGAGGTCCGCCGCCGCCTTCGCGTGCTCCTCGGCGTCGAGATAGGCGCGCAACTCGCCGTCGGCGTGCATCTCGAACGCCAGGCCGTCCGCGGCCCAGGCGTCCAGCTCGTCCATGGTCCCCCGGGCGAGACGCGTGGTCGCCTCGAACGCGCGCCGGTACGCGGTCGCGTTGCAGGCGCGGAGGAGGCCCGTCATGAACCGCAGGAAGCCGGGGCTGAGGGATGGCCGGACGTAGACCGGGCTGTCGGGCTTGAGCATCCCGCGCATCGTCTGGAGGACGACGCCCGGTCCCGGCACGGGCCCGCTCTCGGCCGGCACAACCCAGCCCGCGTTGTTGCTGGACGCGCCGCTGCCCGGTGCCCGGTCCCCCACGACCACCACCTCGCAGCCCCGCTTCGCCAGGCTGTAGGCGGTCGCCAGCCCGATGACCCCGGAACCGACGATGGCGACCTTCATGGCGGCAACCCTTCACACCGATGACGATGATCCCCGTGCGCGTGGGTCGGATGGGACAGCGGGCCCGGGCGGCAGGGTCCCCATACTGTAGCCTCGGCGCAGGGGGACGAGAGTGGTGCCTGCTTCTTGCCGGAGCGTGCGCCGCCACGGAGGACGACGCATGCAGAGCGTGACGCGCGCGCGGGCCGTCATCATCGGGGCCGGGATCGTCGGCAACGCCATCGCCTGGCACCTCGCGAAGCTCGGGTGGCGGGACATGGTTCTCCTGGACAAGGGCCCCATCGCCAGCCCCGGCGGTTCCACCGGCCATGCCTCCAACTTCTGCTTCCCCGTCGACGGCACGAAGGAGGAGTCGATGCTGACGGTGGACTCCATCCGCCAGTTCAAGGAGCTCGGCGTGTTCACCGAGTGCGGCGGCATGGAGGTCGCCCGGACACCCGAGCGCATGGCGGAGCTTGCCCGTCGACAGGGCCTGGGGATGTCATGGGGGATCGAGTCGGAGCTCCTCACGCCGGCACAGGTGAAGGCGATCATCCCGTACATCAACGAGACCGTGATCCTCGGCGGCTGGTACACGCCGAGCGCTGGCGTGGTCGATGCGCTCGAGGCGGGGAACCTGTTCCGCGCGAAGGCGATCGCACTCGGGTCCGTCACGGTCATGGGCCGGACGGAGGTCACCGGGATCGATGTCGTTGATGGCCGGGTCGCTGCCGTGCGGACCACTGCGGGCGTGGTCGAGACCGACACCGTGGTCGTCGCCTGCGGCGTCTGGAGCCCGCGGATCGCGGCCATGGCCGGCGCCCACATCCCGCTCGTCCCGGCGGTCCACCAGATGGTCAGCGTGGGGCCGGTGCCGCAGTTCGGCGACATTCCCGGCCAGCTGCGATTCCCGATCCTGCGTGACATGGACGCGCTCATGTACGAGCGGCCGAACGCGAGCGACATCGAGATCGGCTCGTATCTGCACCGGCCGATCCTCGTCCACCCCGACGACATTCCCTCGATCGAGGCGTCGGCTCTCTCGCCGACCGAGCTCCCGTTCACGCAGGAGGACTTCGAGCCCGCCTATGCGCTGGCCCTGGAGATCATCCCGGAGGTCCTGGGCGACGAGTCCGTCCACGAGCGCTACGCGATCAACGGCCTGCTCTCCGTGACCCCGGACTGGAGCCCGGTCCTGGGCGAGTCGCCCGAGGTGGGCGGCCTGTGGTCGGTGGCGGCCGTCTGGATCAAGGAGGCCCCCGCCACGACCGAGAACGTGGCCCGCTGGATGACCGGGCTCCCGCTCCAGATCGACCTGCACGCCGCCGACATCGCCCGCTTCTACCCCCACCAGCGGACGTGGGAGCACAGCGTCGCGCGCGTCAACGAGGCGTTCAACAAGTTCTACGGCATCGTCCATCCGGCCGAGCAGTGGGCCTCGGACCGCGGAGTCCGCCTGCCCCCGATGTACGAGCGCGAGAAGGCGCTGGACGCGGTCTTCTACGAGATCGCCGGCTGGGAGTGTCCGATGTGGTACGAGTCGAACGCGCCGCTCGTCGCCGCGTACGGCGACCGGATCGCGCCGCGGCCGGCCGAGTGGGACGCGCGCTGGTGGTCGCCGATCATCACGGCGGAGCACCTCGCCCTGCGGGAGCGGGCGGGCATCGTGGACCTGACCACGTTGGCGATCTTCGACGTGAGCGGCCCGGGGAGCCTGGCCTGTCTCGAGCGGCTGTGCGTCAACCGTGTGGAGTCGGCGATCGGGCGGACCGTCTACACGCCGCTCCTCGACGAGAACGGCGGGATCGTCGCGGACCTCACGGTGATGCACGTCGCGAAGGACCTGTACCGCGTCGTGACCGGCGGCGGCATGGGGATGCGCGACAGGAAGTGGTTCACCGACCACCTCCCCGATGACGGCACCGCGCAGCTCACGGACGTGACGTCCGCCTGGACGGCCGTCGGCGTGTGGGGCCCCCGCGCACGGGACATCCTCGCCTCCGTGACGAGCGCCGACGTCTCGAACGGGGCGTTCCCGTTCGGCGCCTGCCGGAGCCTCGACGTCGGGGGCGTCCCGGTGCTCGCAAACCGCATCTCGTACGTGGGCGAGCTGGGCTGGGAGCTCTACGCACCGATCGAGCTTGGAGAGCACCTCTGGGACGTGGTGGTGGGTGCCGGGTGGGCATTCGGGGCCGTCCCGGTCGGGATGGGCGTGCTGTTCAGCAGCGGCCGCCTGGAGAAGGGCTACCGCGCGTACGGGGCTGAGCTCGACCTGGACCACAACCTCGTCGAGGCCGGGCTCGCGCGCCCGAAGGTCAAGGAGGCGGACTTCATCGGCAAGGCCGCGTACCTCCGCCAGCGGTCCGAGCCCCCGGTCGCCCGACTGTGCACGCTGACCGTGGATGATCACGCGTCGGTCTCAGGGGTCGCACGGTACATGCTGGGCCGCGAGCCCATCCTGACCCGGGATGGACGGCCGGTCGCGGATGCGCACGGGCGGCGCTCGTACGTGACGAGCGCCGGAGCCGGGCCGTCCCTGGGCAGGTACCTCCTGATGGCGTACCTCCCCACGGAGCTGGCGGTCGAGGGCACGGGACTGGCCGTTCAGTACATGGGTGAGCGCTACCCGGTGACGGTCGCCGCGGTGGGGGCCACGCCGCTCTTCGACCCGCACGACGAGCGGCTCCGCGCCTGACCCGGACTTCGCGCCGTGGGGGTCGCGCCGCAGCCCCTCGCCGCGGTGCAAGGGCGGCGACGTGGCCCGGCAGGCCACGAAACCCCCGCTGAGGCTCGATACGGGTGGATTGGTGGCTCGATCGTGGTCGGTCGTGCCACGTTCCCGGTGTGTGGGCGGAATCCGTTGACCCGGGGACCACGGAGCGGCTGACAGCGGCGCATAAGCGCCCGATGAGCGCGATGTCGTTGACTGGGGCACCACACCCGCCGCGGACCACGAGGTACACGCTCATGGGTGAGACCCGTCTCCAGCGAGAGATCCTGGGCCGGCAGCGCGACCTCCGCCGAGCCGTTGCCGCGGAGCTGCGCCGTGTTCTTGCGACCGAGCACGTCAGCCTGCGCGCCCTGGGGGCGGCAATCGGCGTCGATCCGAGCCACCTGTCGCGGGTCCTCGCCGGCGACCACGCGATCAGCCATGACGCTCTCGTCGCCGTCGCGACGGGCCTGGGCTACGACGTCTCGGTCAGGCTGTTCGAGTCAACGGGTCCCCGCGTCCGTGATCGCATCCAGGTCCGCATGGACGAGGCGCTCCTCGACGCCCTGAGCCCGCGATGGGCCCCCCGCCTCGAGGTTGCCGTCTACCGCCCGGTCCGCGGCGTCATCGATGTCGTGCTCCAGGATCGCGAGACGGCCGACCTCGTTGCCGGGGAGAGTCACAGCGCCCTGTCGGCCGTGGAGCAGCAGATCCGTTGGGCAGGCCAGAAGGCCGACGCACTTGACTCCGCGCGCGGCTGGCCGTGGACCGAGGTGCCGTGCACCCCGCGGGTGAGCAGCCTGTTGATCCTGCGGTCCTGCGCGGCCAACCATGCCCTCGTGGCTACGCTGCCGTTGACATTCCGGGCCGCATACCCCGAGGCGACCGACGCCGCGGTGACGGCCCTGCGCGGCAGCCGGACTCCGTGGCCGGGGTCCGCGATCGTGTGGGTCCTGGTTGATGGTGCCCGGACCCGCCTGCTGGACGGGGTCCCGAGGGCCGCCCGCGGGTCATTCGACCGGCGGAGCGCCGCCTGAACCACCGGCGGTCGTCCCTCCGGCGGCATCGGCCGTCGCTCGGGCGACGCCCGCGGTCGCGTGGTCTGCCAGGCCACGACATCGCCGGCCGAACGGCTACGACACCCACGGACGGCGCCTTCGTGGCCTGGCCCGCCACGGTTCCGACGCGAGACCGGGATCCATTGCCGGAGGGACAACGAAGCCGCCGAAACCGCCCCAGGAGAGCCCGTGGATCGCGATGTCGTGGCCTGTGGCGCCACGGGCTGCCGGGACGGGTCCCGGACATCAGCCGCACCCGCGCGGTGAGCGGCTGCGCCCCGGGCCTTCGCTCAGCCGACGCGGGCCTCCAGCGCGGCGAGGTGCTCGTCGTCGTGGTCGACGACGACGCCCAGCAGCCCGGCGACATCGAGCCGGCCGTAGGTCGCATGCGTGCCGGCCCGGGCCCACCCGGCCTCGTCCAGGCCGGTGACGCGGGCCAGTGTCCCGGACCGCAGCGCGGCGAACGTCTCGAGGGCGCCGTCGAGCGTGGCGGTCTCTTGGGTGTCGAGCGGTCCCGGCTCCGTCCAGGCCCACATTGGAGCTTCGCCCGCCGCCAGCTGGTCCAGCCGCGCCTGGAACACGGCGGCCTCCACGGCCGCCAGGTGCGCGACGGCCTCCCGGGCCGTCCACTCGCCAGGCGGCGTCCCACCGGGCGCCTCGGCCGCGGCCACCTGGAGAGCGACGGACGCCATCCCGGACGGGCCGGCGGCCAGCCGGTCGAGCAGCGTCCGGCGAGCGACACCGTCTGCCGAGTCCGGTGCCGGCTCGCCGCCGCCGGCCGAGTCCGGTGCCGGCTTGCCGGCCGAGTCCGGTACCCCCTCGCCGGCCGGAGACGCGGAACCTGTCACCTCATGCGGGCCGGTGCCGGTAGAACTCGACGGGCTCCGGCGCCAGCGGCGTGTTGCCCAGGATCAGGTCCGCGGCCTTCTCGGCAAGCATCATCACCGGCGCGTAGATGTTCCCGTTGGTGACGTACGGCATGACCGACGCGTCCACCACCTTGAGGCCCTCGACCCCGTGCACGCCCATCGTGAGCGGGTCCACCACGGACTCCCCGTCCACGCCCATGCGGGCGGAGCAGGACGGATGGAGCGCCGTCTCGCCGTCGCGGGCCACCCAGTCCAGGATCTGCTGGTCCGTGGCGACCGACGGCCCCGGCGAGATTTCGCCGGAGCTGAACGGCTCGAACGCCTTCTGGCCCAGGATGTTGCGGGCGACGTGGATCGCCTCCACCCACTCGCGGCGGTCCTGCTCCGTGGACAGGTAGTTGAACCGGAGCGCCGGGTGGACCGTGGGGTCCGTGCTCGTGATCTTCACCGAGCCCCGGGCGTCCGAGTACATCGGGCCGATGTGGACCTGGTAGCCGTGGCCGCCGGCCGGTGCCGAGCCGTCGTAGCGGATCGCGAGCGGCAGGAAGTGGAACATCAGGTTCGGGTACAGGACGTCATCGTTGCTGCGCGCGAACCCGCCGCCCTCGAAGTGGTTCGTGGCGCCGGGGCCCTTGCGCAGGAACAGCCACTGGAACCCGATCCACGGCCGGCGCCACTTCTGGAGCGACGGCTGCATCGAGACGGGCAGCTTGCTCCCGTACTGCACGTAGACCTCGAGGTGGTCCTGGAGGTGCTCACCGACGCCGGGCAGGTCATGGACCAGGTTGATGCCCAGCGCCCCGAGCTCGTCCGCATTGCCGACGCCCGAGAGCTGGAGGATCTGAGGCGAGTTGATGGACCCGCCGGCCAGGATCACGGTCCCGCCGTATGCGCGATGGACGGCACCCTTGCCGGTCGTGTACTCGACCCCGGTCGCCCGCTTGCCCTCGAACAGGATCCGGGTGACGAATGCGCGGGTGCGGACCTCCAGGTTGGGGCGGTCCATCACCGGGTGGAGGTAGGCGCGCGAGGCGCTCAGGCGCCGCCCGTTGCGGATGTTGCGGTCGAACGGCGCGAAGCCCTCCTGGCGGAACCCGTTGACGTCGGACGTCAGCTGGTAGCCGGCCTGCCTGACGGCCTCGAAGAAGGCGCCGAACAGCGGGCTGGACGCTGGCCCGCGCTCCAGGACGAGCGGTCCGGCGTGACCGCGGAACGGGTCGTCAAGGTCCGCTGCCATGCAGCTTTCCATGCGCCGGAAGTAGGGGAGGCAGTGGGCGTAGTCCCAGGTGTCCATGCCCGGGTCGCTCGCCCAGCGCTCGTAGTCCAGCGGGTTGCCGCGCTGGAAGATCATCCCGTTGATGCTGGAGGAGCCGCCCAGGATCTTGCCGCGGGCGTGGTAGATCCGGCGCCCGTTCATGAACGGCTCCGGCTCCGACTCGTACTTCCAGTCGTAGTGCTTGCTGCCGATCGGGAATGTGAGCGCCGCCGGCATGTGGACGAAGACGTCGAACAGGTAGTCCGGCCGACCCGCCTCCAGGACGAGGACGCGGTTGTCCTTGGCCGCGCTCAACCGGTTGGCGAGCGCGCTGCCCGCGGAACCGCCGCCGACAATGATGAAGTCGTGCTTCTTCCTGACCATTGGTCGATCCTAGCAGCGGGCGATCATGGTTTCCCGGGTCTTCGCGCCGTCGGATACGGTGGCGTCGGTCGCCGTCCAGGGTCGCCACCCGGCGTCGCGGCCCCGCCCGCCCGCGGATCGGCTCCAGCTTCGGGGCCGCCACCGGCACGCGGGCCATCACTAGCTGGCCAGGTCCGGCATCGAGGCCTTGCGGCGCGCGATGAAGTCGCGCAGCGCCTCGTCGATCCCGGGATCGATCGGCGGTGCCTCATACGAGGCGAGCATCCGCTTCCAGACCTTGTTGGCGCGGACCGGTGCGTCCTGGCTGCCGT
>DATCGK010000103.1:0-9088 GCA_036508975.1 Candidatus Limnocylindrales bacterium | reverse complement strand
GGATCCCGATCCGGTCGCCCACGAGCTCTACGAGCAACTCTACCGTGGCGTCTACCTGGAGCTCTACGGCCGCCTCCAGCCGCTCTACACGCGCATCCGCAGGATCACGGGCTACCCACCGGAGGTCTGAATCGCGGGCGCCGCAGCGGCGGTCACGGTGGCGGTCCGGGTGGCCGTCGCGTGACCGCGGGCTGCTATCGGCCGACCGTCGGCCGCCTGTTCTCGACCATCCGTTCGACGAGGCATTTGACAGGATCGTCGGCAGCACGCATGCTTCGTCCATCGCCCGATTGCCCGCGGCCACCCAGGCTGACGCCAAACACGCGCTTCCGTCGCCGCGCCGGGTCCATCAATACGCCGCTCCGGCCACCGTATGTCCGGCCGTTGGAGCGACAGGGTCACCGTCCCAATCCGACGGAGCCCGGAAAGGATCTCTCTCACACATGTTGTCCCGCGCCACCACGAGTGCCGTGGCGTACCGCGCAAGCTCGATGCGCCGCATGCGGCGCCGCGTCGCCATCGCGACTCGACCCTACTGCGCCACCAACGGCTGCACCAGCTTCCTCGTCGTCGACGAACTGGGCGGCGTCGCCTACTGCGAGATCTGCGGCTACACGCGCAAGCTCAACTGAGCTGTCGCGGCGAAGCGCCGCTCTCGCCCCTCCGGCCGGTCCACCTGGGCCGGCCGTTCGATTCCCGGACATGGGCCCATCCGGGGCTCACCGGTCGTGGCCGGCGGCGCACCGGGTCCGATCCGGCCCGCGGAACGCGACGGGGCCACGTCCGCCGCGAGCACCCCCCATCATCTCTCCCGACACCGAGCAGCCGGCCGAACCAGCCGGGAAGGAGACCGATGACAGCCGGCAGGACCCTCGATCGAACGAGGCTCGAGCATCTCATGTCAGCCGAGATGGCCGCGTTCGAGGCGGCGAACCCGCGGTCCCGCGCGCTGTTCGAGCGGGCGAAGGGCTCGCTGCTCGACGGCGTCCCGATGAACTGGATGGTCAAGTGGGCCGGGCCGTACCCGCTGTTCGTCGAGTCGGCGTCCGGCGCCCACTTCACGGACGTGGACGGCCACGAGTACGTGGACTTCTGTCTGGGCGACACGGGTGCGATGGCCGGCCACGGCCCCGAGGCAACCATCCGCGCCGTGGAGCGCCAGATGCGCCGCGGGATCACCCACATGCTGCCCACGGAGGACGCCGCCATCTCCGGCGACGAGTTGCGCCGCCGGTTCGGGCTCCGCTACTGGCAGTTCACCCTCACCGCCACGGACGCGAACCGCTTCGCCATCCGGCTCGCCCGCCACATCACGGGCCGCACGAAGATCCTGGTCCACAACCACTGCTACCACGGGTCGGTGGACGAGACGTTTGCCGTCATCGGGGAGGACGGAAGCGCGATCGCCCGGCGTGGGAACATCGGCAAGCCGGTGGCGCTCGCGGAGACCACGCGCGTCGTGGAGATCAACGACCTCGCGGGCCTCGAGCGCGAGCTGGCGCACGGCGACGTCGCCGCCGTGCTCATCGAGCCGGCGCTCACCAACGTCGGCATCGTCCTGCCGGAGCCCGGCTACCACGAGGGCGTGCGGGAGCTGACGCGCCGTCACGGGACACTGCTCATCAACGACGAGACGCACACGATCTGCGCGGGCCCCGGCGGCTACACGGGCGCCCACGGCCTGTCGCCCGACATGCTGACCATCGGCAAGACGATCGGTGGCGGGATCCCGGCCGGGGCCTACGGGTTCACCGAGGCGGTCGCGGACCGGATCCACGCTGGGATCGAGCGCGAGGACTCCGACGCGGGCGGGATCGGCGGGACCCTGGCCGGCAACGCGCTGTCGCTGGCCGCCATCCGGGCGACCCTGACCGAGGTCCTCACCGCCGAGGCCTTCGGGCGGATGATCCCGCTGGCCGAGCGGTTCGAGGCGGGCGTGAACGGGGTCCTGCAGGCGAACGGCGTGCCATGGCACGTCACCCGCCTGGGGGCCCGCGCCGAGTACCACTTCCTGCCCGAGCCGCCGCGCACCGGCTCCGAGCAGGCGGCCGCCGCCGACCCCGAGCTGGAGCGGTTCCTGCACCTGTGGGCGATGAACCGGGGCGTGCTGATGACGCCGTTCCACAACATGGCGCTTATGTCCCCCGCCACCACCGAGGCGGACGTGGACCGCCACACGGCGGTCTTCGGCGAGGCCGTGGAGGCGCTGTTCGAATAGGGCCACGCGGGCGGGCTGCCGACGAGGAGTTGCTGCATGAGTCAGGACATGGAGGCGCTGTACCAGGCGAGGTTGCGGCGCTTCGTGACCGCGCTGAACAACCGGAAGCCGGACCGCGTGCCGATCCGGCCTCTTGCCGCGGAGTTCACCGGGCGCCACGCGTGCTACACGTGCCAGCAGCTGACGCAGCACTACCCTGATGCGTTCGAAGCCATGATCCGGTGTGCCGTTGACTACGACTGGGACGCGGTCCCCGCGAGCATGGTCTACGTCTGGACGGGCATCACCGACGCCGCCACCGTCACCTACTACGGCGTGCCGGGCGTGGACATCCCGCCGGACGCCGGCTTCCAGTACCGCGAGCCACCGGAGGACGCCTCGTTCATGCGAGAGGACGAGTACGACCGGCTGATCGACGATCCGGTCGCCTTCCTGTACGAGGTATGGCTGCCGCGTGCGACCCGCAGCATCGCCACGGCGGGCGAGCCGGTGACCTTCCGTCACAACGTGGCGCTGGTGTCCGCGGCGATGGCCATGACCGAGTACTTCAATGCCTTCGGGCCACACGCGGCACGGTTGCGGACCGAGGCCGGCATGCCGGGCGCCATCTCGGGGATCTTCAAGGCCCCGTTCGACCTCCTCGCCGACAAGCTGCGCGGCTACATCGGGCTGACGATGGACATGCAGACGCAGCCGAACAAGGTGCTGCGGGCGTGCGAAGCGCTGATGCCGCACCTCTACTGGCTGGCGGCCGCCACGGCCGACCCGAATTCGCAGATGCCCATCGGCTACTGGATGCACCGCGGCTGCGTGCCCTTCGTCCGGCCCGGCCAGTTCGCGTCGCACTACTGGCCGACGGTGAAGCCGCTGATCGAGGAGC
Organism: Candidatus Limnocylindrales bacterium; assembly: GCA_036508975.1. Taxonomy (GTDB): domain Bacteria; phylum Chloroflexota; class Limnocylindria; order Limnocylindrales; family CSP1-4; genus CAIXZV01. The sequence goes on along the minus strand of DATCGK010000103.1, from coordinate 5,990 downwards.
TGTGGCGCAACGGCCACCAGACCATGTTCTACGCGGAGGGCAACTGGGACGCGCACCTGGACGCCTTCCGCGAGCTGCCGGACCGCAGCATCGTCTACCACATTGACCGCGGCACGCCGCTGCTCACCCATCGCAAGCTGCACGACAAGTTCGCGTTGAGCGGCGGCGTCAGCAACGTGACGCTGGCGTTCGGCACGCCTGCTCAGGTGCGCCAGGAGGTGAAGACGCTGATCGAGACCGTGGGCAGGGACGGCGGCTTCATCATGGACGCCAGCGCGATCATGCAGAACGACACCACGCCCGAGAATATGCGGGCGATGGTCGAAGCGACGCGCGAGTTCGGTGTCTACGACGCGCCGGACGTCCTGCCCGAGCCGCTGCGCGTGGCCCCGGGGGCCGTCGCGGAGACGGCCGGACCTCCCGCGACGACCGGGCGCCAGCCGGGTGTGTGTGTCCCCTGGGAGGAGCACAGGGTGGAGCTGGCGGGTCCGATCCAGGGCAGCGAAGAGCTGGCGAAGCGCGTCTGGGAGGCGGCGGACGCCAACGGCGCGATGTTCATCTGGCAGATGCTGCTCTCGTTCTGAACGGACGCCGTCCGGACGTGACCGATGCCTCTGCCCGCCGACGGCGTCGCCTCGCACCCTCATCGGCATGCGGGCGGTACTGGCGTGCGGCCGACGTTCGGTCGCCGGGACCGCGCCGCGCCACCGACCACTCCCAAATCCGCCTGCGACGAGGAGAACCTGATGGACGTTCACGAAGTCCTGAACCACGCGCGAGACGCCATGACCGTCAAGCGTGTCTTCGGCGACCCCTACGAGAAGGACGGGGTCACCGTCATCCCCGTGGCCAGCATCATGGGCGGTGCGGGCGCCGGCGGTGGTCCCGGGGCAGCGGCCAGGCTAGAAGGCACGAGCGAGGTGGCGGGCGAGGATGTGGGCGAGGCGGGCGCCGCAGACTCCGGGTACGGCATGGGCTACGGCCTGCGGGCGACACCGGCCGGGGTGTACGTCATCAAGGACAGGGAGGTGGAGTGGAAGCCAGCCCTGGACACGAGCCGCGTCGTCGTCTTGCGTGCCTGCGTCGCGATCGTGGGCCTGCTGGTCGTCCGTTCGATCGTCAGGACACTCGCGAAGCGCTGACCCGAGAAGGAAGTTGGGGGCCTGGGTCCACCGCGCATCCGATTGACGTAGCAGCAATGCTGCTATGCTGCTATGCATGAAGACGCATCTGCTCTCGATCCAGTCGCGCGGCACCGTCGCGTTGCCGGCCGACCTGCGGCGCCGCCTGCACCTTGACCAACCCGATGCGCAGATCAAGCTGATCGAGCGCGAGGACGGCACGATCGAGCTGGTCCCCGTTGTCGCCGTCCCCGCCGACCAGGCGTGGTTCTGGACCGAGCGGTGGCAGGCGATGGAGCGTGAGGCCGACGCCGACATCGCCGCAGGCCGGACGACCGTCGTGGAGGGCACCGACGGCCTCCTCGACCTGCTGGCGTCCGACGCCTCCTCGTGAAGTTCGAGCTGACCGCCCGCTTCCTGGGTGACCACGCTCGCCTCTCCGAGAGCGAGAGGCGCCTGTTCGCCAAGGCCGTTCGCCAGTTCGCCTCGGCGTGCGACCGCCACGCGAAGGACCCGTCCGCCGCATGGCCGGCATCGTTGCGGGTCAGGGACGTCGAGGGCGCGACGGGCGTGCTGGAGATGACGTGGAGCTTCTCTGGACCCGACGGGCGGGCCACGTTCGAGTGGGTCCGGATCGACGGCGAGCTTGCCGTTCGCTGGCGGCGCATCGGCGGCCACGAGGTCTTCAAGACGCCGTAGCAGCCCCGACACATCGCGCCGCTCGTGTCTGGCGAACCCAGAACCAACAGCCATGCTGCCGCCGACGTTGATGCACCGGCGGATTCCCCGCGCGACGCCACTCCCGGGTCCGCGATTCAGCGCCCCGAGCGCAGCCACCAGCGGCGCTCGCGGACGTGTTCGCCGCCCAGCTCCTCGTCGACATCCTCCTCGGGCGTGAAGCCGCGCGCGATGTAGAACGCCTCGCCCAGCGCATTGCCGAGGAGCACGTCCGCCGCGACCGGCAGCCCCGGGTGGGCGCCCGTGATCGCGTGAAGGAGCGCTGACCCGAGACCCAGGCCGCGCAGGCCCGGGTCCGCATAGATGGCGACGAGCGTCACCCGATCGGGCTCGATCGCGCTCTCCGCGAAGGCGGCGACCACGTCGTCCAGCTCCGCCACCCAGGTCTCGTGACGCTCGATCCGGAGCGCCACCCGGTCCTCGGAGTACGCCCGGTCGAGGAACCAGTCGATGGTCTCAGGGCGGAGCAGGTCGCGGTACGTGTCGCGCCAGGCCGCGTCGGCGATGGCCCGGATGGCGGGGGCGTGGGACGGCGTCGCGCGGCGCACGCGGATCTGTGGCGAAGCGCCGGGCGCGGGCAGCCGATCGGATTCGACGGGGACGGACACGCGCGGAGTGTACCCAGCAGCGCGAGGTCACACTCGCGCCGATCTCGCTGCCACGGCCATTCTTCAGCCGAGACACCGGAGGATCGAGCAGTCCGGCGTGCGGTCGGCCAGCCAGAGTTCGTAGAGCCGCTCGAAACCGTCGAACGCATCCGCGACGGGTTCGCCGTAGTAGTGCTCACAGGTCGCGAGGCCGATCGTCGATTCGCAGTGCTCGTGCGTCGCGACGTCGTGCAGGCGCACGAAGCTGGCCGTGTCGTGCCGATGGAACGCGCGTCGATACCCGAGCTCGTGGTGGCGCAGCACGTACCGGTAGTCGATGCGCGCCCACCGGTCCCGATCAGCCGGACTCCAGCGCTCGAACAGGTCGAGCACCACATCGCCCGTTCGAGGCGGCACGGGGAGGCGGGCCTCGAGATCGATGACCAGGTTGCCGGTCGCCTCCCGGCCGAGGGTGATCTCGTCACCATCGTCCGGCGGCAGCACGGTGACCGCGTAGCGCTCGAGCTTCTCGACCAGTTCGGCAAGATAGCCGAGCAGGTCGCCGGTGGTGGCTGACGTCACCGGCGGACGATCTCTCGCCCGGAGGGAAGTCGTTCGTCGGCGCCGATGGTGACCTCCCGTCGGGCAGGCCCGATCGTGACGCGCCGCCGCCTCGGCCGAAAGCCCTCTCGCCAGAGATCGAACGCGGCGATGGGGATCCGCGTGATCCGGGGCGACACCCGGAGAGCCGGCAGATCGCCGCGATTGACCAGGTCGAGCACGGCGTCGTCGCTGATCCCCAGGATCTCGGCAACCTCCTTCGGCGTGTGGTACAGCCTTGCCACGTGTTATGCCTCTATATCGGTATCACGCACGATACCGCTCCGACCGCTGTTGTCAACCCGACAGCGCGGGCGTCCATGCCGCGCCCAGGCGAACCGCTACCCAGCGCGGGAGCGACACGATGTGGCCCGGAGCGTCCGGCCGCGCTCTCGGGCAGAAGTCTGCGACCTGACACTTATCCTCAACTCACCCCAATGGCATCCGGTCGGCCTTGACAGTCAACGCGGTCGAGGCCCTTCATCGCATTGACCGTAGCCCTGGCGCTTGAGCCGGCAAGGCGGCATGCGACCTGACCACCCACTGCGGCTCGCGGGCACGCACGCCCCGGTGACCCGCAGGTGGCCAGGTCCGGCGCCGCTACAATCGCCCTTGGGCCTGTTGGCCCGGGCTCCGGATGGGAGGGCGACGTGATCGGCCGGAAGCACAAGAGCGCGCAGCGGGCAGCGACCGCTGGGGCGCTGCGCGTCGCGCTCGCCGCGGCGCTCGGGCTCGGGCTCCTGGTTGCGGTGACCACCCAGGCGCCCCGGGCGCTCGCAGCCGCCCACGACATCGCCATCGTCGATTTCGCCTTCCAGCCGGCGGAGCTGACGGTGTTCGTCGGCGAGCCCGTGACCTGGACGAACAAGGGCGCGGGCCCCCACACGGTGACCTTTGACGACGCGACCGTGGAGAGCGGCCAGGTCCTTCCGGGAGCGTCGTTCGGGCACGTGTTCGACACGCCCGGCACCTTCACCTATCACTGCGCGATCCACCCGTCCGCGATGGTGGCCACGATCATCGTGAAGGCGGCATCGGTCACGGCGTCGAGCGCCGTGGCCACGGCGGCTCCCTCGGCCGCCCCGGCCCAGGGCAATGGCGGCGGTCCCGGCGGGATCTTCGGCCCGGCGTTGGTGGTGGTCGTGGTCGGCGGGGTCAGCACCTACCTCGTCCGCGCGTTCGCGGGCCCCAGGAGACCGGACTCAAGAGGACCCGGCCCGAAGGGCGGTGGACCGAAGGGCGGTGGACCGAAGGGCGGTGGATCGAAGGGACGCGGCTCCCGCTGATCCCGGCGCGAATTGGCCCGGCACCATCGTAGCTTGACTACTTCCGCTTATTCGGTATCTTGACCTGTAACGAAGTTGGAGTGCCGAACGTGGAATTCAGCAAGTCGTTCTACTCGCCCCACGAGGTGGCCGCGATGGCGAGCGTCCATCCGTCCACGATCCTGAACTACATCGCGACCGGTCGCCTCTACGCCGTCAAGCTCTCCGAGCGCACGTACCGGATCCCCGTTCGAGCGGTCATCAGCCTCCTCGAGCCGGAGCGGCTCGCGCCGTCGTCAATCACCGTCGAGCCGGATGCCGACGTGGATCACGAGCTCAGCCCCGGGGGTGAGGTCGCGAAGGTCGGCGCGTGAGGCCGCTCTCGGCCCACGCGTTCAACCAGCGTCGCGACGGCCTCTACGCCCGGTGCGATCGTCTCGGTCGGGTCGCCGTACAGGACCAGGGCGCGAACAGGCGGGTCCGGAAGCTCGTGGTGGACCTGGTCATCCCAGGTCAGCTCGGCGAGCCGAGGCTCCCCGACGAGGTCCACTTCCACTACCAGGAGTGGTGGCGACGGTCATCTCTCGGCTGGCTTCGTGTCCGCTATGACTACGACTACTTCGACCTCGCCGTTGGCGGCCGCCGGGGCTATCACCTTCATCCCCTCGTGGGCGGTGATCCCGTCCCGCATGCCGTGTGCGTGCTCTCCGACGGGGCGGGCGAGGACCGTCACTACTTCGCCTACGAAGTGGACCTCCTGGCGGTCCACGAGGAGTTCGAGGGCCAGCACGCCGCGGGTCGGCCGGTCGACTGCCGGGGCCTGCGCCTGATCGACTGATCCTCTACCCGCGGCCAAGCCCGATCCAGCGAAGGTCCGGTCCGCCAGGTCGGCGCTGGAGCCCGGGGAAACTCGAGCCGTCGAGTCAGACGGTGACGAGTTCCCTGTGTCCGACCTCTATTCGATGTCGAGCGCGACTCGCTGATCCGTCGCACACCCGGCCGATGCGTCGATCGGGCAGGTGAGCCGCGGACAAGCGCCCACGCGTACCGTGCCGCCATGACGGCCGACCGCGTCCTCTCGGCCTCCGGACTGCCCGACCGAGGTCACAGCCCTGATCGGCGGCCGCCTGAATGCGCCGGACGACGATGAGGACGAATGTAGCGACGAATGTATCGGTTTTGACTGTGATATTTGAGCCAGATAGTGTTACATTGCGATCCGTGGATGACACCGCCGAGCAGGTCGCGCGACTGCGTGAGACGGGTGGCGATCACACCTCCGTCGAGGTGAAGTCGGCCGCCGGTGGGCTCCCAGAGTCACTGACATCGTCGCTCAGCGCGCTCGCCAACCTGCCGGGCGGCGGGACGATCATCCTGGGCCTCGATGAGCGGACGGGGTTCACCCCGGTTGCACTGCGGGATGTCCAGGCCCTCAAGCAGGGCCTGGCAAACAAGGCCCGGGCCTATACGCCCCCGGTCACGATCACGATCCGGGATGGGACCGTGGACGGCTCGACGGTGGTCGTCGCCCGGGTCGCGGAGTGCCCCGCCGCGTTCAAGCCATGCCGGGTCACATCGACCGGAAAGGCCTACGGGCGGTCCTACGACGGTGACTTCGAACTCTCGGAGCTCGAGCGCGAGGCGTTCATCATCGGTCGTGGCTCGCCGCAATTCGACCG
>DATCGK010000102.1:0-4344 GCA_036508975.1 Candidatus Limnocylindrales bacterium | reverse complement strand
CCGCGGCGGCGAGGTCGCCCTTCAGCTCCAGGGCGCGTCCCCGGCTGACGTAGGCCATTTCGTCGGCCTTGCCGGTCTGGAGCACCGCGGAGTACTGCGCGATCGCGTCGTCATAGCGCTTGGCCGCCATGTAGACGTCGGCCAGGCGGCCGCGGGCGGCGACGTCGGCCGGGTCGGCACGGACGGCTTCCTCGAGGGCGGCCGTCTCGCGATCGATGATGGGCGCAGCAGGGGCCCGGAAGCGGTCGACCGCGTAGAAGGCGACGAAGGCGACGATGCCGATGATCAGCAGCAGGCCGATCCGCTTGATCCAGCGGTTCAGCTGTGCTTCGGGCATCGAGGTCAGGGACGTGACCCGGGACATGAATGGCACCTGTACTCCTTGGCCGGCGGGAACTGAGAATCCGACCTGCGTCAATCATCGCGTGCGCGGGGGCTCGTTTGCATCCGTCGGGGGATAGAAGTGCGATACAGGGCGGCGCCTGCACGCACCGCGCAGCCTGTACCCTCCGGCCCCCGTGGGTCCCGCGCGTACGTGCGCAAGGACCCGGTCGGGGGTGCCAAGGGGCCCCCGGGCGGGGCCGGACGGGGTTCCCCGGCTACGCCGCGAGGAACGCCCCCTACGCGGGCAGGGACGCCTTCGGGGTGGCGAAGTCGCCCGGCACGTCCACCTCCACCACGGTCCCGGTGACATGGACCGGGAACTGGTTCAGCGGCTTCGGCGGCTTGCCGGAGATGACGGTCCCGTCCAGCCTGAACTTGCCGTCGTGGCACTTGCAGGTGAACTCCGCCGGGTCCGTCTCCCAGCGGTAGGAGCAGAGGCCGTGGGTGCAGCGCGGGTCGAACGCGATGATCGCCCCGGAGGCCTGCTTCACCAGCCAGGCGGACCCGGCGACGGCGTTGCTGCCCAGCTGGACCGTGAACGGCACCTCCACTGGGGTGCCGGGGGCCAGGGTGTCCGGGTCGATGTCCAGCTCCACGGGGACCGGCGGGCCCGCGCAGCCCTCGAGCAGGGTGGCGAGGCTGCCGACGGCGAGCGCGCTGATGCCGATGAGCAGCAGGACGCGACGGCGGGGAACGGGGGTTGCGCGCGGATCGAACGCCGGCGCGGCGGCCGCGCGGCGGATGTCGTCACCCATGGGCAACAGCCTAGCCCGGAACGACCGCCGGCTGCAGGCCACGGTCGGGATCGACGCCCGGCGCGGACCGCCCGGCGCGGCCGACGATCGCGTGGATGGCGGCCATGAAGTCGTCCGGGCGCGTGGACAGGGTCTCCCGGCGGAGCGTCCAGGCGCGGGTCGTGGTGATGTCCACGTCCAGGACCACGGGGCAGTTCGACCGGCGGACCACGTCGGCCGCGTCCACGGCGCCGCCCTCCTCCACCACGATCACGTCCGGATCTCGCGCGATGGCGGCGTCCACCGCCTCCGTGAAGCCGATGTCCACGGCATCCACGACCACCCCGGGCTCGGCCGCGAGCATCTTCCCCAGGCCCTCCCCCATGAGGGGATGGCTGTAGAGGAGCAGCACCCGCACCGGTTCTGACGACACGTTGGGCTTCCTCGAGCGCGCGGGTCGCTGGACTGCACCCCGTGGTGGGATGCTAGGCGAGTGAGGGGTCAACTCCAATCCGTCGCCCGGCACACGTTGGATGCGTGGCGGGTGTATCCGACGGGGGACGGTCGCCCTGTGCCGTGGTTGCCTTGCCGCCCGGCAGGCGGTCAGTCCCGGTTCGGCTCCTGGTTCGCGTAGCCCTGGCGGACCGCGTAGGCGGCGGCCTGCACCCGGTTCGTGAGGTGCAGCTTCTCCAGCGCGTTGTGGACGTGGTTCTTGACGGTCCCCTCGGTGATCGTCAGCTCGTTGGCGATCTCCTTGTTGGACATGCCGGCGGCCACCAGCTGGAGGATCTCCGCCTCGCGCCGGGTCAGGACGGTGTCTGCGGGTGGGGTGGCGGGCTGGCCCCGGGTGGGGATCCCGCCGGTGCGCAGCGCCTCGAGGAGCTTGCTGGCGACGGCCGGGGCGATGGGCGCCTCGCCGCGCATCACGCCGCGCAGGTCCTCGAACAGCTGTTCCGGGCGAACGTTCTTGAGCAGGTAGCCGTTGGCGCCGGCCTTGATCGACTCGAACAGGTCGTCGTCGTCCTCGGACACGGTGAGCATGACGATCGGGGTCCTGATGCCCGCGGCGCGGATCGCGATCACGCCGTCCACGCCCGATGTGAGGGGCATGTTCACGTCCATCACGACGAGGTCGGGACGGAGCGCCCGGACCTTCTCCAGGGCATCACGGCCGTTCTCGGCCTCGCCCACGACCGTCATGTCGAACTGGGCGCTGATCAGCGTCGCGAGCGCCCTGCGGAACAGCGGCTGGTCATCGACGAGCAGCACCCGGAGTCTCGGAGGAAGGTGTCCCACGCGTGTCCTCAGCGGCGAGCCGGACGACGATCGTCGTCCCCTCGTTCGGCGCAGTAAGCACATCGATACTGCCACCGATCTGCTCGACCCGCTCGCGCATGGACTTCATGCCGAAGCCGCCCTCCATGGAGCTCACGACGGTGGCGGGGTCGAAGCCGACGCCATCGTCCTCGATCGTGAGCGTTGTCCCGTGTCCGAGGCAGTCGATCCGCACGGCCACCCGGTGCGCCTGGGAGTGCTTGCGGGTGTTGGTGAGCGCCTCCTGGACGACCCGCAGGAGCTGGACCTCCGACCGCGGGCTGAGCGCACGGCGCGTGTCGCCCTCGCACGAGAGCGTCGCGACGATGCCGGTCTGGCGGCTGTACTTGCGCAGGTACTCGCGCAGCGAGCCCTCGAGGCCGTCGTCCTCGCGGACCGTCTCGCGCAGGCCGAGGATCGCCTCGCGGACGTCGCTGTAGGCCTCGTCGGCGGTCTCGGCGAGGGCCGAGAGCTCATCGGCGATACCCAGGCTCGCCTCGTCCTTGGCCCGGGCCTCGAGCGACCGGAGCTGGAGGTGGATGACGCCCAGGACCTGGGCCAGGCTGTCGTGGAGCTCGCGGGCGATCCGGTCGCGCTCCACGTGGATGGTCCACTGCTCCTCGGCCTCGTGGAGGCGGGCTGTGCGCACGGCGATCGAGGCCATGTCCGCGAGGGCGCCAAGGAGGTTGCGCTCCTGGGCGGTGAACGGGGCGCCCGATCGGACGACGCACAACTCACCGAGGATCCCGTCGGGGCCGCGGAGCGGGCGGGCGGCCCAGGCATCCTCCTCGTCCCTGGCCAGGAGCGGGCAGAGCGGGTTGCGCGGGTGCTGGGCCGAGGTCTGCTCGTGGGCGACCAAGCAGATGCTGCCGTCGTCGGCCATCGCCAGGCGCTCCCGGCTGACCGCCGTGCGCGCCGTCATGTCACGGGTGTCGCTCAGGCAGACGACGGCCCGTTCGGCGCCCAGCAGCTCCCGGGCGTGGGCGGTGATGGTGTCGAGGACGTCGCGGAGGTCGTTGCGGCCGGTGAGCTGGAGCGCGACGGCGTACAGGGCTTCCCGCTCCCGCTCTCGCCGGTGGAGGTCGGCGACGGTGATGCCCAGCTGGACGGCGCCGGCGATCTCGCCCGCGATGTCGGCGAGGGCCGCATCCGACACGTCGGGCTGGACGGGCGGGTGGAACGCCAGCCGCAGGTAGCCGATGCGCTCCGAGCCGCGGACCAGCGGCAGGTCCAGGACGCCGGTGTCCACGCCGGACTGGACGAGGTAGCGCGGGCCGTCCACGGCCGGGTCCAGCGGGGCGTCCAGGATCGGCCTCAGCCAGGTCAGGCCCGCGCTCAGCGTCACGGGGCGCCGGATGACCAGGGGCTGGCCGTCGCTGCCCCTGACGCTGACGATCCCGGTCAGGGCGCCGGTCTGGGTCATCACGCGGTCCAGCGACTGCTCCAGCAGGTCCGGCAGCGAGAGGCCGCCCCGCACGGCGGAGCTGACGGCGTGGGTGACGGTGAGGTCCTTGTTCTGGGCGATCAGCTGCTTCTGGGCACGGTCCAGGTACAGGGAGACGATGGTGGCGAAGATCACGATCGCCCCGCCCATGATCATCGCGGACGCGACGTGGCCGTTGTCCCCCGTGCCCTTGGGGTCGAGGACGAAGAACCGGCCCAGCTCGAACAGCCAGACGAAGACGATGGGCAGCACCATGGTCGCCCACTTGAGGCGGTTGAGGTCGCGGGAGCCGCGGGGTTCGCTCATGCGTCGTGATCGCTCATGCGTCGGGATCGCTCATGCGTCCGACTGTGCCGTTCGATACAGACGGCGGGACAGGGCCGGGTGGCCCGTGCTCGTCCGGTATAGGTGGACTGCTAGAGTACCGGGTCCCGGGCGCCTGGTGCGGCGCGCGTGGCGGCGGGCGGG
>DATCGK010000101.1:0-2668 GCA_036508975.1 Candidatus Limnocylindrales bacterium | reverse complement strand
TCGAGTTCAATCGGACGGGAGTGCCTTGAGGCTACGCGTGCGGGATCGAGCCCAACCTGCGGCGGACGTGAGCGCATTGGGCGGGCCCGCCGAAAGATGCGGGCGTAATCCGACGATCCCAGCCGCACACCTGCTTGACAGTGCGCCATGGGCCCGCTGCCGTCGGACAGGCCCACCAAATGGGGGCGATTGCGATGTCCGAAGGGTTGTCGAAACCGCGATCCAATGCGGTAGGTATTTGCTCGTCCTTTCGATTCGTAAACAGCAGGTCCTGAGTTCGAATCTCAGTGTCGGCTCCATTCGTTTCGCGTGAATTCGCCCCGGTCAGCGCCGGGTCGAATCGATTCCGGCCCTTCTGACCCCTAGGCTGACCCCTGTGGGCAATGAGCCGGCCGGCGAGCCCTCCGAGCGCGCCATAGCGAGCAAGATGGCCGGCCTGCACGATGCCGGGATTGTGACGGCCATGCCGACACGTCGCTCACCGACTGGTTCAAAGCGAGTTACGGGTCCCGCCTTCTGGTGACCGCCGATGTCGCCTAACGGCCGCGATCGCGGCCTCCGAGCAGCACGCGGTCGACGATGAACTCGTGGCGCGACGCGAGCCTGTGGGTGAACCGCGCCTCGGCGCCGTGGTCCGCTGCGCTCCGATCGACGAGATCCTTGCCGGGGCGGTCCGCAAGCCGTGAGGACGAGCGCATCGGGGGACTACCCCTGAGCACCCTGCTTCGGAGAAACGGTCGTGGTCACCATCTCGCTACGGACCGGACACCGGCGTGCGTCATGAATGACGATCGCTAGCACTTCGAGGGGCTGGCCGTCCGACCCGAGTGGCGTCACCAGGCGAAGGAGCGGCGTGCAGGCACAATCGGGTTGACGAGCGAGGTAGTCGCCCAGCCAGGCGCGCGTTTCTGGGTGCCATGTGCGGCGCAACTCGTCGGCCGCAGTCACCGGGTGGAACTCGGACACGATCATCCGCAGCGGACACGGGCAAACTTCACCCAGCAAACTTATCTGCTTCGCGCGCGTCCACGGCAAGGAGGCGCGCTTCTCATGTCGCCAGACGCCGTGGCTGCAGTAGCGCGTAACGGTATGGTCGTGCGGGACTTCGCAGCGACCCCTATGGGGACGCCCCACGTACTCCAAGACACCGGCATGCCCGGCGGCGACGACCCTGGCAGCGACCGCACCGGGCCATGCCACGCCGGGGTTGAACTCCCAGCCAGCCTTCACCAGTTCGCGCGTGACGCTGATCGTCCTGTCGTCCTTGACCGTAGCGTCAGTCCCCCTGCAGTCATCAGCCTATGATTGGCGTCTGGGCAACCGTTCCGGGACCGGTGCGCGGACGCAAGGGATCGGAAGCGCCCTTCCAGACGTGAGCTGAGGATAGTCGCATTCGCCCCCTCCCTGGTCACCGATCCCTGCCCGCGGACGTCAGTTGTCCGAGGCATCGCCGGTAAGTTGCCTACCCCTCAGCGAGTTCCCTTTCCGGTTCAGCTACCGCTTCTACCGGATGGCCGGACTCGCCACCCTGCTCGACCTGGGCGCGGCGCTCCCGCCGACCGAACCCGATCAGATCACCCCGCCGCTCTCGCCGGGGCCGTGTCGGGGACGACGGCGAGAAGCCGACGGACCTCGTCCGCGCTGTACCCCCGACCGAGGGCACGCTCCTCGGGCGTTCGAGAGCGTCGCACGGGTTGGCGGTCAGGAGGCCCATCCGGACCGTGAAGCGGTAGAAGGAACTGAGAAGGGTGGATTCAGGGAGTGTTCAGCGACCGGGGCGATACTTCGGCCGACCGACGCGCATCCGGCGATCGGCCCGATGATCCGGCGCCCTCGCGGACCTCTGCCCGCGGCCATCCACGACGCGGCGTCCCTGCCCGAGGAGTTGAACGTGGATCGGCCCGTCCCCGCGCGTCTGAGCCGTCGACGGTTCCTTGCCTGGCTGGGCATCGCCGCTGCTGGCGGGGCGGCGACGGCGCTCGCAGTGGCAGAGCTCGCGGGCACCGCCGCGCGGGCCCAACCTACGACGTCGGGGGCGACGCTCGCGGCGCTGGACGGGCCGTCCGCTCCCGCCTCTCCCCAGCCGTCACCGGACTACTCGGCGTTCCGGCACCACTACCGCTCGCGGCCTGACCTGACGCCGCCCCAGGTCCTTGTTCAGGTCCCCGCGGGCGCTGTGGCGCCCGGGCTCCTCTTCTACACGCCGTCGAACGGGAGCGGGAGCGACGGGCCCGCGATCTTCGACAACGAGGGTGACCTGATCTGGCTCCGACCTGACAGCGGGACGCAGGTCACCAACCTCAACGTGGTCGAGTTGGCCGGGCAGCCCACGCTGGCGTGGTGGGAAGGATCCGTCAACGGCGGGATCGGAACCGGAGACGTCGTTCTCGCCGACAGCACTTACCGCGAGATCTCGCGGGTACGGGCCGGCAATGGGCGGCGCGCTGACCTGCACGAGTTCCAGCTGACCCCGCAGGGCACGGCGCTCCTGTTGGCGGACGCCGGTGTTCCCGCGGCCAGCGCGCTGGCCGGCGCCGGGCTGGGGGGCCAGGTGATGGACTGCGCGGTCCAGGAGATCGACCTGCGGACCGGCGCGGTCCTGTTCGAATGGCACACGGTTGACCACATCGCGATCGACGAGTCATTCGTCCCGTTCACGGCCGACGCG
>DATCGK010000100.1:0-5423 GCA_036508975.1 Candidatus Limnocylindrales bacterium | reverse complement strand
TCCTCGAGCTCCTAAACATCCCAGCAAGCATCTACACCTGAACCCCCAAAGTGGGGGGCCATATCGACATCGAGAAGTGCGGAACGTCAGGTCTAAGGCCTGGATGGAGGTCTTTTCGTCCATGCAGAGCACCACGGCGTTCTCCGGCGGGTTCAAGTAGAGCCCGACGACATCGATGAGCTTCTCCTCGAACAGTGGGTCGTTGGAGAGCTTGAACGTTTTGACCAGATGTGGTTTGAGGCCGCGTCCGGACCAGATCCGCTGGACCGTGGCCGACGAGACCCCGACCTGCTTTGCCATTGTCCGGCAGCTCCAATGCGTTTCACCGGAAGGCTTTTCGTGCTGGGTGAGGCGGACGATCTCCTCAACTTTGTCCGCTGAGATCCCCGGCTTACGGCCGCGCCCTTCACGGACCTGGCCGAACTTGGATAGCCCCTCAATGGCGAACCTGCCCCTCCACGAGCGGACCGTCACTGGGGTGACCCCAATGGTCGCGGCGATCGTGGAGTTCGCCATACCGTCGGCGGCCATCAACAACACCTTGGCCCGTTTCACCTCACGATGGGGCGCTGTCGAGGACCGGGACAGTATGGCCAACGCCTCACGTTGACCGGCGGACATGGCCAATGGGGCTGCGGCATTGTTCATGCGAACAGCCTACCAAGATCTGGCTATTTATTTTGGAGACACACCACTAGTTCTCGGCAACTGACAACGAAGTCGCACCACCGCGGCGGGACAAGCTCGTCTTCGGCATCTTCGCGCCCTCGCCGAGCGGGAGTTGATCTCCGAGCGGACGATCGCGAGCCTCGCCTCGGCGCGCGCTCGAGGACGGACCGGGGGTCGGCCGTTCACGATGACGCCCGCGAAGGTACGGCTCGCGATAGCCTCGATGGGCAAGCCCGACGCCAAGGTCAACGAGCTCTGCAAGGGACTCGTGATCTCCCGGCAGACCCTCTACCGGCACGTCTCACCGAACGGCGAAGCACGACCGGACGGCGCGCGGATGCTCGCCCGCAAGTAGGGGCCGAAGCGCCCCGCAGACGCGCGGCGGTGGACCCGGCGGCCGCCGCTTAGGTGGCGCTAAGCGGTGTTTGGGCGGAGGTCTTCGTGTCCGCGATTCGGGGCACGAGGAGCACCCGAACGAAGAGTCACTGTGGAGAGCGTGCCGATAGTCGTAGTGATCAGAAGTAGCCTTCGGGCGTGGCGGCAGGTGCAGGTGGCCGCGCACGGGTGACGGCGGGGTCAGGTCGAGCTCCCAGCGGCCGAACCGGCGGATCGGGGTGGTGATGTACGGGGACCGACTCATCCAACAAGATCACCTAGCACGATCTGTCAGCGTCAGCCCACCCTCCGACCTCCTACGGCCGGTTTCCGCCGTATCCCGTTCATACCCGAACTGGGGACGGTCGGCGATCGAGACCCGCGACCCGGACGGCCCGCACCAGCACGCGCGTGCGGCGCGAGAGGCGGACGTGCTGAGCGGCGTGATGTTCTCCGGAGCGTCGGACCGCCCGAGCAGCTACGGCGGCGAATGGGCCGATGTCCACGTCCCGCTCCGCCCTGGCATCGAAGCAGAGGAGCCGGGGGAGCCGACGTCGGTCATGACGGCCGACCACGTTCGCTCGACGCTCGCCGCGGCCGGGACCGACCTGATCTTCGACGGCGTGAAGGTGTCGATGCGACCGCTGGACCGGCCGAACCGCGAGCGGATCGCCCTGGTCAGTGCGGTGCTGGCAGCGATGGGACCAGAGCGAGACGTTCCGCACCCCGGCACCGCTGCTTGGGGTGCGTCGTGTGGCGCGGGGTAGATCGGGGTCTGGGTGAGTGTGCACACCCGTGCGACCGCCCGGGCCGCTCAACGGTCCGCCCTCCCGGCGAGGTCACCGTGCCAGAGTGACTCGCTCTCGCGTCAGCGCCGGCGACGTGCCCCAGACCGCCAGGCCGAGGCACGCGGCGCCGACCGCGTAGCAGGCGAGGAAGGCCCACGATGCGACATCGACGCCGCCGAGCAGCGACCCGACCGGGACGCCCATGAGCATGGCCACCGAGACCAGCCACGTCGGCACGAGCGCGATCTCCGGCCCGCGGGCGATCGCCAGCCTGACGGTGAGCGCAGTCAGTGCCCAACCCACCATCGGGGTGAGGACCAGAGCGCCGACGACGAGGGGGACGGTCACCGTGCGGGCGTGCCCACTGGCCGCTTCGATCGCGATCGGGACGGCGAGCACCAGAGGCAGGCCCGGGAGGTACACGGCGAGGGTGGTGCCTCGAACGGCCTCGCGCGGACCCACCGCCGTGGAGAGCAGGGAGGCCAGGGTCCCGTTCGCCAGGTCGCGGGTGAGCGAGGATCCCACGTACAGCAGGGTGCCGAGCAGCGGCGGCACCATGCCGATGAGCACCGCGAGGGTATCCACGAGCCTTCGGTCCGAGGGTGCACGCCAGCTTGTGCCGGCCCACACCGTGACGCCCGCGGCGGCCAGCACGAGGATGAGCGCGGTCAGCCGCATGCTCGGGGTCCGGGCGATCTCGGTGAAGGTGCGTCGCGCCACGGTGCCGGTGCGCGACCCAGCGTTGCGTAGCCCGGCCCCGTCCGGGCGCGCGTCGCGCGGGTTCGTCGTCATCGGCATGCGAGCACCATCCGTTCGGCCTGGACCCGCACGCTGACCACCGCGCCGGCGACGAGCGCCACCGTCGCGAGTGCGGCGTTGACCCACCAGAAGGCTTGCGTGGTGAGGGCTCCCCTGCCGAGGAGCTGGCCCATGAGGGACGAGCCTGCCGCGTAGAAGATGATCCCGATGACGTTTCCGGTGTTCGGGCTCGCGGTCAGGGCCACCGCGTTGACCACCAGGCTCACCCCGACGTAGGTCAGCGGGACCGCGACGAACGTCGCGAGCATGAGCCACCCGTCCAGGGCGACGTCGACCGTCGCCGGCACGGCGAGCCAGCGCAGTGCGGCGAGCACGCCGAGCGGGGCGACCACGCCGGCGGCCAGGCCGGGCAACCACAGCGCGGCGGCGCGTGCGCGCCAGTACCGGCGTGGTCCCACGGGCGTGGCCAGCAGGGAGGTCACCTGGCCGGTGGCCTGAGCGCGGGTGAGGGGCACGACGAGCAGCACGGAGTACCCCATGCCGGCGCTGACGAACGCCGCGAAGTAAGCCGCGAGGCTCAGCGCCCCGCCGACCGCGTGCGGGTCGCCGGCCGCGACGGCCGGACCTACCGCGAAGTGCCCGACGATCGCGGCGTTCAGGGCGGTCACGATCAAGACGAGCCCGACGTAGAGCGCGACCAGCGGGACTGCGGACAGCACGTCGCGCAGCGCGACTCGCGTGAGGGCGAGACCGCGGCTCATGACGCGGCCCGCAGCCTGCGGTCGCGCCCTCGGCGGTGGCCGCGCGCCGCGTCGGCGTCCTGCGGCGCCGGGTCGGACGGGGTCTGGGCGACGACGGACGCGAACATGTCCTCCAGTGAGGCGTCGTTCGTGGTCAGGTGCTCGACGTCCACGCCGGCATCCGCGAGCCTCGCGATGACCGTCGTGGTCCGTACGCCGGCTCCCGGTGCGAACCTCAGGCGGGTTCCCTCCACCTCGCGCAGGCCCAGGTCGTGTGCGGCCCGGAGCGTCGCCAGGGCCGGCTCGGGCACGGGTTCGGTGGCGATCACCGTCAGGGTCTGGTCGCCCATCCGCTCGCGCAGCGTCGCGAGGTCTCCGGTCAGCTGGACCTGCCCGCCCGCGATGATGGCGACGCGGTTGCACAGCCGCTGTACTTCTTCGAGGTTGTGCGAGCTCAGCAGGATCGCCGTGTTCTCCTGCCGGGCGATCTCGAGCAGCAGGTCGCGGATCTCGGCCTGGGCAGCCGGGTCGACGCCGGACGTCGGCTCGTCGAGCACGATCACCGCGGGGTGGTGCGCGACGGCGCGCGCGAGCGCGGTCCGCTTGCGCATGCCGCTGGAGAACGTGCCGACCAGGTCGTCTGCCCGGTCGGCCAGGCCGACAAGGCGCAGCACCTCGTCGATCCTGGCCGGGTCGGCGGGCACGTCGTACAGGCGCAGGTAGAAGCCGATGTTCTCGGCGGCGGTCATGGCGTCGTAGAGGCCGTCCTGATCCAGGGCGAAGCCGGTGCACGCCCGGGCCTGGTCGCTGCCCGCGTCAAAGCCCATGACGGTCACGCGACCCGCGGTCGGGCGGTACAGGCCCAGGATCGTGCGGATCGTCGTGGTCTTGCCGGCCCCGTTCGGCCCGACGAACCCGAAGACGTCGCCGCGCTCGACCGTGAAGCTGACCCCGCGCAGGATCTCGCGACCCTGGAGGGTCGTGCGCAGGCCATCCACCACGATCGGGGTGGGTCGGGCTGTCATGAGGACTCCTGGTTGTCCGGGCTGGACTTCGCGTCGAAGATCGCGGACGCGGACTGCATGAACCGGGCGTTGTTGACGATCGCGATGCCCTGGTCGAGGTCACCCAGCAGCAGCACGGTGTCACCTGGCGCGATGTGGAACACCTCTCGCGCCTCCTTGGGGATGACGATCTGCCCCTTCTCGCCCACCTTCGCCGTCCAGGTGTACTTGCCCTCTGGTGGCATGTCGCTCCTCAGATGCCGAGTATGACTAGTGGGTCGAGCATACCGAGTGGGTCAGATGCGGCTGGTGCGACTTGCGCGGGACTCGATCTCACCTCGCGCTCAGCGGCCGCAGATGGCCCGAACATCCGGGCGCTGCTGCCAGGGGAGCGGGCCCTCCAGGGGACGATAGGCGACGCCGGCCGCGGCCAGCCGAGCCAGATGATCCCCCCGGAGCCGGCCCAGGAAGTCCGGGTAGCTGCGCTCGGTGCTCCACGCCAGCTCGGCGAAGGCCGACAGCCGCGGATAGCTGTGATAGTCGCGGATCTCCTGGGTGTCGAGATACTCGGTCCAGATCTGGGCCTGGATGCCGGTCACCCGAGCGCCGCCGTCGGCCGCTGCAGCGAGCACCGCCGCAGGCAGGGCGTCGAACTCGTAGAGCTTCTGGGTCGACAGCACCGGGTCGCACGCGCTGGGTTCCTCGGGTGCGTTGTTCTCCCGGTAGTCCAGGTACAGGTGCGAGCAGCAGGAGATCGTGGTGTCGTAGCCGGCACGCAGGCAGTCGCTGACCGTGTCGGGGTCTGGCATGCAGCGGTACAGCCAATGGCGTTTAGAGTCGGCGGTTGCCTCTGACCTGCATCGATGCGTGACGGTTCCCGCCATGTCTAGCTCGACCGCAGGAGCGGATCAGATGAAACTAGTGGTGTGTCTCGTCATTGACTGACGGTTTGGTTGAGGGCGACTCGACCGCGGCGGACTTTGGTCAGGATGGATTCTGCGGTGGCGGTCCAGACGAAGGCTTTGGGCTCGATGTTGTGGACCTGCATGTATTTCTCGATGGCGGCGATCAGGTCGGGAACGCTGTGG
>DATCGK010000099.1:0-12792 GCA_036508975.1 Candidatus Limnocylindrales bacterium | reverse complement strand
GAGGCCGGCAACGTTGCCGACAGCGGGACGACGCTCAAGGACGACGCCAGGCAGCTCGCCTCGAACCTGGATGCGACCGCGGGCTCGATGCATTCCTATGCCGCAGACACGCGCGAGCGCATGGGCGAGCTCGCGGCGGACCCCGTCGCGATCGAGGCGGAGCGCCTCAACGGGGCGAGCGGCCCAGGGGGAGGCCTTGCGCCGTTCTTCCTCGCGCTCGCGATCTGGCTCGGGGCTCTCGGAGTGTTCGTCGTCCTGCCCGGGATCTGGTGGGCGGGCAGACAACGCTGGAGCCGGGCGACGCTGGTCGCCTTCGGGGCGGCAGCCGGGCTCGTCGGCATCGGGGCTGTCCTGGCCGTCTTCGGGCTCCGGCTCGTGGGCATCGAGGTTGCGCAACTGCCGGAGCTCCTGCTCTTCGCCGGGCTGACCGCGCTGGTGTCCGTCGCCATCGTCCAGGCGCTCGTGGCGCCCCTCGGCGCGCGCGGCTGGCTGCTGGCCCTGATGTTCCTCGTGGTGCAGGTGGCGGCCGTGGGGTTCCTCTCCCCTGCCTCGACCTCGAACGGGCTGGTTGCCGCGCTCCACACCATGGTGCCGATGACCTACGCCGTCGACGCCTTCCGGGGGGCCATCAACGGAGGCGGATCCTCGCCGGCGGTGGACGCCGTGGTGCTGGCCGGGTGGCTGGTGGTAACGCTGCTCGTGACGCTGGCGGTCGCGGCCGGGTCTGGCCTGCGGGATGAGGAGGCCGAACCCTCGGCCGCCTGACCGGCGACCGAGGACGGTAGGAGCGAGACGGATGGCCCCGAGGCGCCCTCAGCCCAGCGCAGCGAGGAACGCGGACGTCTCCGCCAGCCCGTCCGCCAGGACCTGCGGGTTGTTGGCATACCCGATCCGCAGGTAGCCCTCCATGTCCAGGGCGCTGCCGGGCGTGAACATGACGCCCCGCTCCTCGACGAGGCGGATGCAGAGCCCCTCGGACGGCAGGTCGAACGCATACCGCAGGAGCGCGATGGTGCCGCCCTGGGGCCGCACGAACGAGATGGCGGGCTCGGCTTCCACCCACGCGGCAAGCGCCGCCAGGTTCCCCCGCACGATCGACCGGTTCCGCGCCAGGATCGCGTCCCGGTGCTCCAGGGCGATCGCCGCAAGGAGGTCGTCAACCATGCCCACGCTGATCGTGTTGTAGTCGCGGTGGACGGTCACGGCCCGGGTCACCTCGGCGGGCGCGGCGATCCAGCCCAGGCGGAGCCCGGCCAGCGAGTACGCCTTCGACATGCTGCCGACGGCGATGCCGCGCGGATACAGGTCCGCCATGGACGGCGTGGTCCCGCTCCCCTCCTGGTCGATCCCGCGGTAGACCTCGTCGCACAGGACCCAGGCACCGGCCGCGTCCGCGATCGCGGCGATCTCGCGCAGGTCGGCCTCGCCGAGCAGGGCGCCCGTCGGGTTGTTGGGATTGGCAAGGGAGATGAGCCTTGCGCCCCCGGCCGCCAGCCGGCGCAGCTCGTCGAGGTCCGGTCGCCAGCCATCGGCCTCGCGCAGTGCGAGCGGCCGCACCTCCGCCCCCAGGCTCTCCGGGATCGAGGTGTGCTGCTGGTAGGTGGGCACGATCGAGATCACGCGATCGCCGGGCTCCACCAGCGCCTCGTAGACGAGGTGGTTCGCCCCGATCGCCCCGTGCGCGACGACCACGTCCTCGCGGCGAACGCTCGTGTACAGGGCCGCGATCGCGTCCCGCAGGCGGTCCGAGCCCTCGATGGCACCGTAGGTGAGCTTGAGCCCCCGCAGCTCGGCGAGGAACACGGATCCGTCGATGCCCGCCAGCCCCAGGAGCTGGTCCACGGTCAGCGACTCGACGCAGGTCTCGGCCAGGTTGTACCGGCACCGCGTCTCCCACCGGTTCATCCAGGTCTCGACACCGAACTCACGGATCCTCATGGCGCCATTCTGCGGTGGATCGAGCCGGCGGGTGACATGGGGTGACGGGAGCGAGGCGGCCGCGCTCGTCAGGGGCGTCATTCAGGCCGCGGTGCGGCGCGAGTGCGATCAGGCCCTTGGCGGCGTCCGTCAGTGCGAGCAGCTTCGCGCCTGACCGGCGTCGTCCGCCGTCCGGAAGCTGGAACCGCACCCGCAGCCCGAGACCGCGTTCGGGTTGTTGACGGTGAAGCCGGCGCCCATGAGCGTGTCCACGTAGTCGATCTGGCTGCCAGTGATCAGCGGCACGCTGTTCGCGTCGATGTAGACGCGGACACCATTCGTGGACAGGACGTTGTCGTCCGCCGTCGGCTGGTCTTCGAGCATCATCCCGTAGCGGTAGCCGGAACAGCCGCCCGAGTAGACGTAAACGCGCAAACCGATCTCGGGACTCGTCTCGTCCTTCGTCAGCTCGGCGAGCCGGCTCGCGGCGGCGTCGGTGAGCGAGACGATCGTCGGCTGGGCATCGATCATGGGACGGATCTCCTGCGGAGGGGCGCGGGTCACGGCCGTCCGGGCGCGTGATCTCCGTGATCGTACGCAGGTCAACTGATTTCGTCCAGAACCCCCGACGAAATCAGGCGCACAAGAACGGGCTCAATCTCGTTGGCGCGGCTGCCGCGCCGGCAACCTTCAGCCCTCGACGCGCTCCACGACGGTCGCGATCCCCTGCCCCACGCCGATGCACATCGTGGCCAGCCCGTAGCGCCCGCCCGTGCGTGCCAGCTCGTGGACCAGCATCGTGAGCAGGCGGGCCCCGGAGGCGCCCAGCGGGTGCCCCAGCGCGATGGCCCCGCCGTTCGGGTTGACCCGCGCGGGATCCAGGCCCAGCTCGTCCATGCAGGCGACCGACTGGCTGGCGAACGCCTCGTTGATCTCGACGACGTCCAGGTCGGCGACCTCGATCCCGGCGCGCACCAGCGCCTTGCGGACCGCCGGGACCGGCCCGATCCCCATGACGTCGGGGTGGACCCCCGCCACCGCCGTCGCCACGACGCGGGCCATCGGCCGCAGCCCCAGCGTCCGCGCCCGGTCGGCCTCGACCAGCAGAACCGCGGCGGCCCCGTCGTTGATGCCGGAGCTGTTGCCGGCGGTGACGGTGCCGCCGGAGCGGAAGGCGGGTTTGAGCGCGGCGAGGGCCTCGGCGGTGGTTCCGGGACGGGGGTGCTCGTCGCGATCCACCAGGGTGACCACGCCCTTGCGGCCGGGCACGCTCACCGCCACCAGCTGGCCGGCAAACCGGCCTGCGTCGATCGCCGCCCCGACGCGCCGCTGGCTCTCGGCCGCAAACGCGTCCTGCCGCTCCCGCGAGACGGTCCACTGGTCCGCGACGCACTCCGCGGTCTCGCCCAGGGAGATCGGCGGGTAGGCCGCCTGCATCGCCGGGTTGACGAACCGCCAGCCGAGCGTCGTGTCCTCCATCGTCCGGGCGCCACGGTCGTAGGCCGCCTCCGGCTTGAGCAGCACGTAGGGCGCCCGGGTCATCGATTCGACGCCGCCCGCGATGAAGGCGTCGCCATCGCCCGCGCCGATCGCGTGGGCGGCGGTGTTGACCGCCTGCAGCCCGGAGCCGCAGAGCCGGTTGACCGTCTGACCGGCCACCTCCACGGGAAGGCCCGCGAGGAGCGCCGCCATGCGGGCCACGTTGCGGTTGTCCTCGCCGGCCTGGTTGGCGCAGCCGAGGATCACGTCCTCCACGACGGCGGCATCGAGGCCGGTCCGTTCGACCACGGCGCGGATGACGATGGCGGCCAGGTCGTCAGGGCGGACGGAGGCGAGGGCACCACCGTAGCGTCCGATGGGCGTGCGAACGGCGTCGATGATCCAGGCTTCGCGGAGGGGCCGGTGAATGTCTCTGGGCATGTCGAGGATTGTACGGGCGCCGAACCCGCGGCTCGGGGCGGACCGGCGAACCGGCAGACCGGCGGACCGGCGAACCGGCAGACCGGCGGACCGGCGGACCGGCAGACCGGCAGACCGGCAGACCGGCGGACCGGCGGACCGGCAGACCGGCAGACCGGCGGACCGGCGGACCGGCGGACCGGCGGACCGGCAGACCGGCGGACCGGCGGACCGTCCTCAGCGGTGGCGCCAGACCGGCGGCCGCTTCTCGAGGAACGCGACCATCCCCTCGTCCCGGTCCTCGGTGGCGAACAGCGCCTCGAAGCGCTCGCGCTCGTACCGGAGACCCTCGTCCAGGGGCAGCGACTGGGCGGCGTTCACGGCGGCCTTCGCCGCTTCCACGGCAAGCGCCGGCATCGCGGCCACCTGGCCGGCCAGCTCCAGCGCCCGCGTCAGCGTCTCCGCGGCCGGGACCACCATCGTCACCAGGCCCAGGCGGTCCGCTTCGGCCGCACCGATCCGGCGGCCCGTGAGCACCAGCTCCATCGCCCGAGCCCGGCCGATCGCGCGCGTCAGGCGCTGCGTCCCGCCGGCGCCCGGGATCACGCCGATCCGGATCTCCGGTTGGCCGAACTGGGCGTCGTCGCCCGCGACCAGCATGTCGCAGGCCATCGCCAGCTCGGCGCCGCCCCCGAGTGCGAACCCCCGGACGGCGGCGATGACCGGCGTCCGGAGGCGGCCCACGCGATCGATGGCCGCGAGCCGGTCGCCGTCGCCGATGGACCCGGCCGTCTCGGCGGCCAGCTCCCGGATGTCCGCTCCCGCGGCAAACGCGCGGGCGCCGGCACCCGTGATCACGATGGCACGACAGGCCGGGTCGTCATCGAGGACGGCCAGCACGTCGTCCAGCTGGGCGAGCAGCGCGAACGAGAGCGCGTTGAGCGTCTCGCGCTGGTCCAGGGTGACCAGCGCCACGCCCTCCCGGGGCGGGTCGCCCGCGGGGAAGTCCACGCGAACCAGCGTCCGTCCGTCGTCGGCCATGCCATCCTCCGTCATCGCGATCCATCCTCCGGCCCGCGGGCCCTGGTGTTCGGCAACACGTTCGCCCTCAGCCCGCCGGGGACTCGGGCTTGCCGGCCACCGTCGTCGTCGTCGCCCGCTCGATCCGGAGGTAGCGGCGCCTGTGGTAGAGCAGCGGCGGCGCATCCGGCTCGTCCAGCGCGATGGCCTCCACGCGCCCGACGTAGAGGAAGTGGTCCCCGACGGCGAAACGGTCGAGGACCTCGCATTCCAGGGCGGCGATCGCCCCGGCGAGGATCGGCAGGCCGGTGGCACCCGGGCGCCACGAGGCGCCGCAGAACGCATCGCGGCCCGGGGTCACGTTGGCGCCGGCGAAGCAGTCCGAAATCCACTGCTGGTCCTCGGCCAGGATGTTGACCGCGAACCGGTGCGAGGCGTCGATGGCCGGGAGGATGAACCGCCGCCGGTCCAGCGCGATCATCACGACCGCCGGGTCGAGGCTGACCGACGCGAGCGCATTCACCGTGATCCCCTGTGGCTCCTCCCCGTCCAGGGCGGTCACCACGGTGACACCCGTCGCGAACTGGCCCATGACGGTGCGGAAGTCGGTGGTCGTGACGTTCACCCCCGCAGCATACGGCGGGCGAGCCGCCCGGCCGGGCCGCATACTCGGTCCGCCACATCGGAGGAGGATCATGGCGGGCGACGTTCGCGACACGGATCGATATCGAAGGGTCGAGACCCTGGTCCGGTCGATCCTCGAACCCGGGTTCGGCCGGCCACACGCTTTCGATGCCGCCGAGGCGTCGCCGGACGGGCGGCTCGTGGCCGTCACCAGCCGCGTGCTCGAACGCCTCGAGGGCCACCCCTCGTCCCTGCTGTGGATCGCCACGGCGAACGGGCAGTGCACCTGGGCGGTCACGGCGGCCGCCGGCGACGCCGCGAATCCCCGCTGGTCGCCCGATGGCCGATCGCTGAGCTTCCTCGCCGACCACCACGACCGGCACCGCCACGCGCCCTGGATCGTGGACGTTGGCGAGGACGGGCCGGTTGGCGTGCCGCGCCGGCTCGCCTGCCCGCCGGGCATCGCCGAGCACCACCGCTGGTCCCCGGACGGGAGCCGGATCCTGCTCGTCATGGCCGGCGAGCATGCCGAGCAGGCGGACGGCCTCGGGTCGGGCACGGTCGGGCAGGATGCTGCCGGCGCCGATCGGCCGACGTGGGTCCCCGAGGTCGAGACGTCCGCAGGCGA
Organism: Candidatus Limnocylindrales bacterium; assembly: GCA_036508975.1. Taxonomy (GTDB): domain Bacteria; phylum Chloroflexota; class Limnocylindria; order Limnocylindrales; family CSP1-4; genus CAIXZV01. The sequence continues at coordinate 6,704 of DATCGK010000099.1, read as the reverse complement.
GGACGAATGGCGGTCGGCGTGGATCCTGGACCCGGCCACGGGCGAAGTCCGGCGGGTGTCACCCGACGGGCTGAACGTCTGGGAGGCCGCCTGGCTGGGCGATGACCGCGTGGTGGGGATCGTCTCGGATGGGCCGGCGGAGGACGCCTGGTACGGGGCGCGCGTCGTGGCGCTCGACGCCGCGACCGGGGCCGTCACGGAGCTGTGGACCCCGGAGTGGCAGCTCGGTTTCGTGGAGGGGGCGCCGGACGGCCGTCGGGCCGCCGTCATCGAGGGCGTGGGGAGCGACCGCTACTTCGTGGCGGGGGCGCTGGTGATCGTCGACGCCGCGGGCGGGGCCGTCACGGTCGACACGCCGGGCGTGGACGTCTCGAGCGCTCGCTGGCTGGACAATGAGCGGCTCCTGGCCCTGGGCGTGTCCGGGATGGAGACCGTGGGGCTCGCCATCGACCTGCGGGCGGGCGAGGCCCGCGAGACCTTCCGGACTCGGGCGGCCGGCATGTCCCTGTTCCCGATGGTCTCGCCGGCCGGGACCGGCGGCGACTTCGTGACACTCCTGAGCGGCCCGGAGGATCCCGGTCGCGTGGTCGCCGTCCGCGCGGGTCGCGAGAGCCGCGAGAGCCGTGTGGGCGGCGAAGGGCGCGTGGGCGGCGAAGGGCGCGTGGGCGGCGAGAGCCGCGAGACGACCGTGATGAGCACCGAGCATCCCGGTCACGATCGAGTTCGCGCCTGCATCGCGGAGCGCCGCGTGGAGACCTGGGCGAGCCGCGACGGGACGCGGATCGAGGGGCTGCTCGTGGTCCCGCACGGCGAGCCGCCGTTCGCGACCCTGCTCTGGGTCCACGGCGGCCCGGTGTCCGCGGTTGGCTGGGAGTTCCTGTCGGCCGACCTGGCGGTCCTGGTCGACGCGGGCTACGCGGTCCTCCTGCCCAACCCGCGCGGTTCGATCGGTCGCGGGCGGGACTTCGCCGCCTTCGTGGTGGGCGACATGGGCGGTGAGGAGTCGTGGGACCTGGTCTCGGGGCTCGACCACCTGGTCTCGCTGGGGATCGCGGACCCGGCCCGGCTCGCCGTCGGCGGCGTCAGCTACGGCGGGTACATGGCGGCCTTGCTGCCGGCGGTGGACGACCGGTTCGCGGCGGCGGTCGTGGGGTCGCCGCTCACGGACCTGATATCCAGCCACTACGGCTCCAGCCTGAGCGTGTTCGTCCGCGACTACGTCGGCGGGCGGCCGACCGACCAGGTGCAGCGCTACCTCGACCGGTCACCGGTGTTCGCCGGCACCCGGCTGCGGACGCCCACCCTGCTCACGACGGGCCTCCGCGACCGCGCCACGCCGATGGGCCAGGCCGTCGAGATGTTCCGGGCCCTCCGGGAACAGGGCATCCCGACGGAGCTGGTCGTCTATCCCGAGGAGGGGCACGGGGTCCGCGCCTATCCCGCCCGCATCGACTGGATCGCGCGCGCCGTGATGTGGCTCGAGCGGTACGCCCCGGCCCGCCGGGCCTGATTGCCCGGGGAAGCCGCACCGGCGCATCCTGATTGCCCGGGGAAGCCGCACGACCGGCCCTGGACGCCCGCTTCGCCGGGCCGAAAGGCCCGTTCCGAGCGCGTCCGCGCCGCACTACCATCGGCGCCATGAGCACCGAAACCCCTGCCACCACAGCCACGCGCATCGAGCGCGACTCCATGGGCGAGATGGAGGTCCCCGCGGACGCCCTCTTTGGCGCCTCCACCCAGCGCGCGGTCCTCAACTTCCCCATCTCCGGCCAGCGCATGCCGCGCCGCTTCCTGCGTGCGCTCGCCCTCGTGAAGCTTGCCGCCGCCGAGACGAACTCAGGCCTGGGCCTGCTGGACGCCCCGAAGGCCTCCGCCATCGCGTTCGCGGCCCAGGCTGTCGCCGACGGCGGGTACGACGAGCACTTCCCGATCGACATCTACCAGACGGGCTCTGCGACCTCGACCAACACCAACATGAACGAGGTGATCAGCCACCTCGCGTCGGCGCGCCTGGGTGGGGCCAGGGTCCATCCCAACGATGACGTCAACAAGTGCCAGAGCTCCAACGACACGGTCCCGACCGCGCTCCAGCTGTCCGGTGCGATCGCCATCGAGGAGGAGCTGATCCCCGCCCTCATCGACCTGCAGCGGGCGCTGGCCGCCAAGTCGACCGAGTTCTGGGACGTCATCAAGACCGGGCGCACCCACCTGCAGGACGCCACGCCCATCCGCCTCGGCCAGGAGTTCGCGGGCTACGCGGGCCAGGTGGAGGAGGCGATCCGCCGCGCCCAGGCCGCCCGGGACGAGCTCCTCACGGTGCCGCTGGGCGGGACCGCCGTGGGCACCGGCATCAACGCCCATCCCGAGTACGCGGCACGGGCCTGCATGCGCCTCTCGGAGCTGACGGGTCTCCAGGTGCGCGAGACGCCGAACCACTTCCACGCCCAGGCGGCGCTGGACGCGACAATCGCCGCGCACGGCGGGCTGCGGGCGATCGCGCTCGGCCTCTGGAAGATCGCATCGGACATCCGGTTCATGGGCATGGGCCCGCGCGCCGGCCTCGCGGAGCTGGCCCTGCCCGAGACGCAGCCGGGCTCCTCGATCATGCCCGGCAAGGTGAACCCGGTGATCGTGGAGTCGCTCACGATGGTCGTCGCCCGCGTCATCGGCAACGACGCGACCGTCGCCTTCTCCCAGACGGGGTCCTTCCTGGAGCTCAACGTGATGATGCCGGTGGCCTCGCAGGCGCTGCTGGAGTCGATCGTGCTGCTGGGCGCGTCCGCCCGCAACTTCCGCATCCGGCTGGTCGAAGGTCTGAAGGCCACCGACCGCGGGCCGAAGCTGGTCGAGCAGGGGCTGATGCTGGCAACGGCTCTGGCGCCCGAGATCGGCTACGACGCGGCGGCCGCGATGGCCAAGGAAGGCTTCAAGACCGGGCGCACGATCCGGGAGATGGCGCTCGAGAAGGGCATCGCCGCGGACAGGCTGGACGAGCTGCTGGACCCGGCGAAGATGACGGAGCCCGGGCTGGGCGCGGGCGCCGGCGGCGGCTGAGGGCGGCTGGCGAGAACCGCTGGCGGATACCCGCACGCGGCGGGCGCGGGCCTGTCCGCCGCCCCGGCAGCCCGTTACAATCGCGCCGATGTCTGCCACCAGCGCCTGGGACCGCGCAGCGGCCCTTCCCGTTCCCGCCGGCGATCGCCGGGTGCCGGAGGTCGCTGCCCTGCGCGGCGAGCTGCCGTCGGTCGAGGCCCTGTTCACCTTCATGCGCGATGCGGAGCTGCGGTTCGACACGCTCCGGATGCGCATCGAGGAGCGGGCCTGGACGGCCCGAGGCGAGGAGCTGACCGTGATCGAGGTGGCGCTCCGCCACCCCGGCGAGGTCAAGGTCCTGTCGTCCGTGCCGGCGCTGGGCACGGCGTCCAACTACGAGGTCTGGGTCTCGGACGGGAAGACCGTCCGGGCGTATGTCGCCGGCCGCAGGGTCGGGACCCGACGGCCGGTCCGCCCGGTGGTGAAGGGCATCGGCGGGACGGGAGGCGATCTCCCCGGCAGCTCGAAGGTCTACATCCCGGTGACCTCGCTCCAGGCCGAGACCCTGCCCGAGCTGTTCATCCATCCCGCCGGCTTCTGCCAGAACGTCCTCGCCACAGGCAGCTGCCGGATCACCGGCACCACGGAGGTCGCGGGGCGCGAGGCGATCGTCATGGAGTGCGACCATCCGCGGGCCGTGGAGCGTGTCGCAGATCGCCCGGATTACCGCGTGGTGATCTCGGTCGATCGCGCGGACGGCGTGATCCTGCGGCTCCAGGAGTCGATGGGCGGCGTGGTGAGCCGCGATGCGATGGTGACGGGGTACGAGCCCGACGTCCCGCTGCCGCCGTCGGCCCTTGCGTTCACGTTCCCCGCGGACACGACCTTCATCTACTAGGGTCTCCCGCCGGCCGGTGGGGGGCCACTCCAGCGTGGACGTGGCCGCGCCCGCGACACCCGCCGCGCCCGCAGCGTTCGCCCCGGAATGGGAGGAGCCCGGAGAGAGGGTCTCCGGGCTCCGGTGCGTGCGAGGTTGGGGCGGGGGTCAGATGACCTCGAGCTCCCTCTCGATGGCAGCGAGCTCTTCGGCCGAGCCCTGGACCCTGGGGCCCTTGAACCAGTTCTTGGCCGAGACGGCGTACCACAGGGCTGCGCCCCCGAGCACGACCAGGAACACGAGCGGCGTGTAGTTGAAGGTGCTGAGGGTGATCGGAAATGCCTGGGGGAGCATGAACAGGACGAAGATGAACACGAGCCAGATCGTCGCGATGATCCCGACCGGCTTGCTCCAGCGTCCGAGCTGCCACGGCCCCGCCTTGAACTTGTCACCGGCCAGGAGTCGCAGCGTGACCGGCGTGACGTAGGCGACATACAGGCCGATGACCGCGATCGAGGTCACCGCCGCGTACGCCACGGGGCTCCAGAGATACGGGAGGCCCAGGATGAACGCACCCACAGCCGCGAGCCAGATGGAGTTGGTTGGCGTCCGGGTCCGCTTGTTGATGCGGTGCCAGAAGTTGCTGCCGGGGATCGCGCCGTCGCGGGCGAACGCGTAGATCATCCGCGAGTTCGCCGTGACCGACGACATGCCGCAGTAGAACTGGGCGCCCATGACGATGAACAGGACCAGCATGCCGCCGGTCTGCCCGATGGCGTCGATCCAGATCTGCGCGGGAGGAACGCCGGTCGCCGACCCGAGCGCATGGGCGTAGCCGTCGACCATCGTGCCGTCGGCTGCCGTGAACACCTTGTCAGGGCTGATCCCCACGTTCATCGCGACGAGCAGGATGAAGCCTGCGATCACCGAGATGACGACGGACCAGATGATGCCCCGGGGCGCGGCCTCGGCAGCGTTGTGCGTCTCCTCGGACATGTGGGCCGAGGCATCCTGGCCGGTCAACGTGTATTGGGCGTTGAGGAGCCCGATCATCACCACGTAGACTGTCGAAAGGAATCGCCCTCGACTATGCGAAGCAGGGCATCCGCTGCAACGCCCTGGCGCCAGGGTGGGTGGACACGCCGATCAACTACGCCCACGCCGAGATGCTGGGCGGCCTCCAGGAGGTCTACGCCACCATCGACTCGTTCCAGCCCATCGGCCGGCCCGGCACCCCGCGCGAGCTGGCCAACGTGGCGCTCTTCCTCGCCTCGGACGAGTCGTCGTTCGTCACCGGTTCCGTGATCGTCGCCGACGGCGCCATGACCGCGAAGTAGGCGCCACCCAACCCGCGTCCCGCGCGGCAACCCGCCAGCCCCGTTCCCCGTCCCCCCGAGCCACACCACGAGGACGACACCGATGCCCAAGCAGCCCGCCCATACTCGTCCGCACGAAGCCCACGCTCCGCACAAGAAGCACGCGCGGCTCGAGGAGTTGGAGGGGATGGTCCGCTCCGGCGAGATCGACACCCTCGTCGTCGCCATCACGGACATGCAGGGCCGCCTCGTGGGCAAGCGTGTCCAGGCGCAGGCGTTCCTCAACGGGGTCATCGACCACGGCGCCCACTTCTGCACCTACCTGCTGGGCACCGACATGGAGATGAACACCCCCGACGGGTTCGAGCTCATGAACTGGGAGACGGGCTACGGCGACTGGATCGCGCAGCCGGTCTGGGACAGCCTCCGCGTCCTCCCCTGGCTGGAGAAGACCGCGCTCGTGCTGGCGGACGCCACCGATGAGTCCGGCGACGAGATTTCCGTCAGCCCGCGGACGATCCTCAAGCGGCAGATCGAGAAGGCTTCCTCGATGGGCCTGGCCGTCAAGGCCGGCTCGGAGCTCGAGTACTACGTCCTCAAGGACAGCTGGGAGAGCCTGGCCGAGCGGGGCTGGCCGGTGCCGAGGCCGTTCGGCTACTACAACGAGGACTACCACCTGCTCCAGGCCACCAAGGCCGAGCCGCTGCACCGGCTCCTCCGCAACCAGATGACCGAGGCTCGGATCCCGATCGAGTTCAGCAAGGGCGAGGCGGCGGCCGGGCAGCACGAGGTCAACATCCGCTACGACCACGTGCTGGAGTCCGCCGACCGGACCGTGATCTTCAAGCACGGCGCCAAGGAGATCGCCTACCTCAACGGCTGGGCCATCACCTTCATGGCCAAGCCGGACCACCGCTGGACCGGCTCGTCCGGCCACCTGCACATGAGCATCTGGGGCATCGACGACGACAAGCCCCTGATGCACGCCGCCCCCGGCGACAAGGAGGGACCCTACGGGCTGTCCGAGAAGGGCAGCCAGTTCGTGGCGGGCATGATGGCCCTCAGCCGGGAGCTCTCCCCGTTCATCGCGCCGTTCGTCAACAGCTACAAGCGCTATGCGGCGCTGTCCTGGGCGCCGGTCAACGTGGTCTGGGGCCGCGACAACCGGACCACCGGGTTCCGGCTCGTCGGCGACGGTAACGCGCTCCACGTCGAGAACCGCTTCCCGGGCGGCGACATGAACGCGTACCTGACGTACGCGGCGGCGATCGGTGCCGGGCTGTACGGCATCGAGCACGGCCTGGAGTTGCCGCCGGAGTACAAGGGCAACGGCTACGTCGCGACGGGCGTGCCGCGGATGCCGCGCGCGCTGTGGGAGGCGATCGGCGAGCTGGAGCACTCCGAGGCCGCGAGAGAGATCTTCGGTGACGGCGTCGTCGATCACTACCTGAACGCGGTGAAGGTCGAGCAGATGCAGT
>DATCGK010000098.1:0-8058 GCA_036508975.1 Candidatus Limnocylindrales bacterium | reverse complement strand
CACGAACGTGGCGTACCCGGCGGACGGCCACGCGAGCCACCAGCTGGGCAGGCCGCGCCCCCCGCCGTAGCCGACGTACTCGACGACGACCGGCACCGGGCCCGACCGGTGCCGGGGAACGATGAGCCACGCCTTCACCGGCTGGCCCGCGAAGCCCGAGAAGGTGACGTCGAACACCTCCAGGGCGCGCAACTCCGGATGCGCGGGCGCGAAGGTCGGCGGCCGGGCCGCGGCGCGCGCCTCGTCCAGCGTGTCGGCCCAGAACCGGTCGAAGTCCTCGGGCTCCTCGCGCTCGGGTCGATAGTCGACCAGCTGGTCGAGCGGCAGGTCGAACAGGCTCATGACGTGCTCCCCTCGAGCGTGAGCAGCAGGGCCGCGACCTCCCGCGGCGCGAGCTCGATGGTGACAGACCCGCCGCGCAGCGGGAGGTCGCTGCCGGCCGACCCCAGGTAGGTGGCCCGCCGGGCGGCCACGACCGGCAGCCCGGGACGAACGGCGGTGGTGACGGGTCGGTCGGACACGGAACGCAGGCGTACGAGGATGCCGTCGGGCACGACCGGGACGACGTCGACGAGCTCCACAGACGGGTCCCCGATCTCGAGCATCGCCCCCTCCGCGACCGCGCCTCCCGGCTCGCCGCGGGCGAGCACCGCCAGGAGCGGACGACTCGCCGAGGCCGCCGTCCGGTGGGCGAGGATCGGTCCGTCGCCCGGGCGGAGGGCGGGAGCGGCGGCGACCCGGTACCGGAAGGGCCGGTCGAAGCCCTGCTGCGACGGGAAGTTGGTGTCCCACACGTTGTTGTGGATCCAGGAGACGACCGTGCCCGGCTCGGGGTCGATGGTCGGCGGGAACGGCGCATACGGCAGGGGCACGCCGCCGAGATGGACGAGCGGGGCATCGCGGGTCGTCCACGCCACGGCGAGGCCGTCCTCCTCCAGGGCTGATCCACTCGCGCATCGCGCGCATGTGCGGGGCCCTGCCCGGGATCGCCGGGATCCCGCTGCCCACGATCCCGCCGGCGACGTCGATCCGGACCGGCGGATCCCGGAAGCGGAACGGGAACGCGACGTACGCGCTCTCCTTCGCCACCGTCGTCTCCTTCGAGATCCGCAGCTCGATGTCCACGTGCGACGCGTCTCGCGGCAGCGTGACCGTGGTCCGGATCGTGCGGGCGCCGTCGGCCGGGGACTCGAATGCGAGGACCTCCGCGGTCGCCCGTGACGCCCGGAGGACGGGGACCGCGGCCCGCGCGAGGCTGCGGCTGCCGATGAGCTCGAGGCGCTCCGTGGCCTCGAGGCGACTCGAGGCGTGGTTGAACCGTCCCGCCGACGCGTACCGGTCGTACACGTAGGCGCCGAACCCGAACGCCGTGTCGTCGGCCACGAGCTCGCGCCCGGTGCCGGTCTCGACGATCGAGGCGACGCACGCGCGGCTGAGGTCGACTGCCACGGACAGCCGGCCGTTCGCGAGGACCGTCGAGTCCCGGGGGGCCGTCGCGTCGCCCCCGGCCGCCGGGCCCGGGGGAGCGGCCACGACGTCGAGGCGGACGATGCCCACGGGCGGGACGTCCGCCACCAGGATCCGCAGGACCCGCCCGGCATCGTGGTGCGGCAGGTTCTCGGGCTCGTCCACGTCGACCGGCAGGGTCTGGCCGGTCCGGGCATCGACCACGGCGATCGCGACGTCCCCCGGGACCACGGCGTCCGGCAGGAACGCCGTGACGATATCGGAGCGCGTCCAGCCGCAGGTGTTCGCGACGACGAACGTCGCGAGGGCCGTCGGCGAGGGAGGGACCCGGTCGCCAAGTCGCGTGAGGGCGGACGCCATCGCGTCCGTCACGCGGTCGTACGCATCGAGCGCCTGCGCCACCTTCCAGTGCCACTGGCGGCCCCCGGACCGCGGGCCGGTGTCGTCGTCGCCCCACGGGTCGGCGGCGCCCCACGAGTGCTCGTCGAACAGCGCGAGGGATTCGTAGATGGTCCGGCTCGCGTCCGCCTCACCCGGGACCGCCGGCGCGCCGAGCATGCCTGCCAGGCTCGACACCGTCGCGGCGTCCGGCGCCATCGCCTGGCTCTCCCGCTGGATGGCCATCTCCTCGGCGCCGGCGCCGATGCCGTCCGCCCACCAGTCGTTCCAGTCGCCGGAGAGCGAGGGGATCCGATCGCCGATCGCGGCCTCGGCCGCCTCGAAGAAGTCCACGTTGGTCGACAGCCGCAGCCGCGGCCAGGACCAGCGCCGGTTCCAGTCGCGGACGATCTCGGCCACGACGCGCCGCGGGGCGGTGTTGTCGCCGAGCCGCCCGATGACCCGCAGGTGGAGCAGGTCGTACGGGTAGGGCTCGCGTGCCACCGGCGCGCCATCGGCCGCCCAGCCGAAGAGCTCGCCGCCGTAGGGATAGGGGTTCGAGGCGAGGGCGCCGAGGTAGGCGGGCAGCAGGTCGTCCACCGCCTCGATCGAGTCGTTCAGGCCCAGCAGCGACCCCTCGGCGTAGGCCAGCCCGTGCGGCGTGTCCGTCATCCACACGAGGACCTCGTGTCCCGCCGCGCCGCGCCACCGGAAGAGCCGCGGCAGCCCGTCTCCGCCGACGAGGTGGGGGACCGACCGACCGGCCCAGTTGTGGGCCACCGAGAGGTACCGGACCCCGGCCTCGCCGAGCGCGTCGGGCAGTCCGGCGACGGCGCCCGGCACGTCCGTCTGCATCGCGGACACCAGCGGCGTGCCCCAGCGGTCCGCGACCTCGCGTGCCCCCCGGAGGAGTTCGAACAGCTCGGCGGTGGAGCAGGTCTCGGTGTGGAGGTTGAACGGCATGGCCGACAGCTCGATCCGCCGCTCCTTCACCCGCTCCATCAGGGCGTCGACGCGGCGCGGCGGGCGGGTGGCGACCCAGCGCTGGAACGGCCACAGGGACTCGGCGCACCATCGGAACTTCGCGTCGTCCGCCCAGTCGTCCGTCGCCCCTACGAGGTCGAGCGCCGAGTCGAGGTACGAGCTCTGCTGCTGCATCACGATGGGCTGCGGATCCGTGTACCCGATGTCGAGGTGCGAGTGGTGGACCAGGTGGACGGTCCACCGCCGCACGACCGGGAGGACGAGTTCCGGGTCTGGACCACCGGCGGCCTCGTCGAGGAGGAGCCGCACGCGAGTCGGATGGCTAACGGCGGGAACGAGGACGCGTGTCGAGCCATGAGGGCCGGACTCGATCACGCTTGACACTGGCGCCCCCGTATCATCGACCACAGAGACCCGATCAGGGAGGACCGCGTGGCCGAGGGGCGCAATGCGGATTGACTGGAGCACGATCCTGTCGGGCTTGCCTCGGAGCAACGGTTCCGCGGTGATGCGAACGGTCCCGGACGACGTCGCCCCCTCGATGCCGCTAGCTCGGCCGCGCAGCATCTCGCGCCACCGATCGAGCTCCCAGGCTTGGCGCCGAAGGATCGGGCGCGGGCGCGCGCCGTTCACGCTGGCCATCGGCGACTCATGAGGCGACCAACGTCTGCTGGGCGGTGGCCGAGCGGCCCAGGGCAACAGCGTGTCAACCGGCCATCTCCCAATTCACGCGACGACAAAGGGTAACGTTACCACCCGCTTCCGTGAGGCCTAGCCTAGCCGTTGTCGGTAGGCACCCGCTCGAGCCGCCAGCCGTAGGCGACGAGATCGACGGCCGCCCGCCGGGCGAGGGCCGGCGCCTGGCACCGACGGGTCGACCGGCGTCGTCGCAAGCTCACCCCAGACATAGGGTGGTGGGGAGGGTTGATCGCCCGGCACTGCCAGACCAGCTGGCCGTTCCCGCAAGGTGGAGGCAGCCCAGTGGCACGAGGTCGAGCAGTTCGGCGTCGGGCGTGGCCACGAGCGCGGCCGCGACGCCGAGGATCGCCATCAGCGCGAGGAGGTCCACCGCGCCCAGAATGGCACGCGGGCCGGCTGTCGGCGGTGGCGCCCGCGCGGACGGCACGTGGGGCGCCCGGACCTCAGGCGAGGGTGATCTCCAGAAGGTGGGGCACGTAAACCGAGGAATCGATGAAGGTCATGTAGATGACCTTGCCGCCCTCGCGGGAGAACTCGGGGTGCTCCTTGCCGGCGTTGAACAGCGAGTCTGGCTTCGCCTTGGCCGGACGATAGAAGAAGTCCGGCTCGCTCCACGGCCCCGTGATCTCGGGAGCGGTTCGGATCACGAGCCGGTCGTCCCTCTCATAGGTGGCCAGCGAGATGAACTTGCCCAAGTACGGGTTGTGCGAGGAGGACATCTCGTTTGGAACGTGGCTGATCAGGCAGGCCGATGCCGTGAACGTTCGGGACCAGACAGGCTTGCGGTCCGGTCGCTCGAGGGTGGGCGCGTCAACCAGGTACTCGTACGCCGAGGGGTGCTCGATGTCGGCCGGGCGGACCCGCGCCAAGTACATGTCGCCCCCGGACTTGCTGGCCGGCTGGATGCAGCCCCACAGGTAGAGGTAGCTGTCGATTTCCTGGACGAAGGCTCCGAACCCCGGTTCGTCGCCCTTCCACAGCTCGTAGGTTCCGTCCGGCGCCTTCAGCCGCTCGAAGTGGAAGGTCCCGTCGTCCCGCGCGAGCCCCATGCCGTCGAGGGTGAAGGCCTCGAACACGTCCAAGGCAGGATCCATCGTGATCTTGTGGTAGTAGAGGTAGAGGTGGCCGTTCACGTGAGTGCCGTGCACCGCCCACAGGCGCTGCTTGGCCTTCTCCTCGGGAGGTCGGAACTGGATCAACTGGCGCGGCCGCTGCCCGTCCGGCGACTTGAGGTACTCGAAATCTCGTACCCCCTGCGAGATGTCCTGAAGCGGGACGATGCAGCCGGTGTTGGACAGCACATCGGCCAAAGGGAGGTACCGGACGGTCTCGAAGGGGCCCTCGATCGTGTCGCCGAAGATCCAGAAGCTTCTGCCCCCGGGCAGGATGACCGAGCTCGCGCAGTCGTGCCCGGTGATGTTGACGTCGTTGTCGAGAAACTGGACACCGAGGTCCCGGACCGATCGGACAAGATGTCTTCCTAACTGGCTCATCCTTCAGGCCTCCTTGCTACGAGTCAGCGTAGCTTGTGGCCGGTCAGCGCGCGGCGCCCCAATCGGCTTTGGGCCCGGGCTCGGAATCGGCCGTCCCCTCCCCAATCGCCGCGTGCCACGGAGCCGTGAGCACGCGTCCGCTCTGGCGGAGAAACCATGCCGGAGGGCCGTCACATGTGCCCGAGCCCTGCGAGGAGCCGCGACGCTCGCGCGGCGACGAAGGGGGGAGCACTCGCGGTACTTCCCGCAGCGCCGGACCAGCGAAGCCCAGCTCCGTTGGCTGGATCCGCGCGGCGATGGGGAGGGCTGAGCCTGTGTGCGTGCCCTTGACGCTTGCTACGCGGTGAACGACCACGCGATGACCCGCCTGATCGACCAGTACATCCGCTGGTCCGGGTCGACGGACTGGCTGGAGGCGGGCGTTCGGCTGGCGGGCGGCGCGAGCACTGTTGGGCGCCAGCTCGAGCGCTACGCGTCGCACTGGCGCGGGCTCGCAAGCCCCAAACGGACTGGCCGACTACGGCGGGGTCAACAACCTGCTCGAATGCGTCAGCAGCTACATCCACGAGGTCGCCGCCCTCAACGCCGCTAACGTCTGGAACCTCCGGATCGCGGCCGACCTCCTCCGCCCGGCCGATCCGGACCTGGCCGCGAGCCTCGTCGCTGAGTCGGGCGAGCTGGCCCGCCGGCTGTGGGGGCTGTACGCCGACGGCGAGGGCTTCTTCAACGCCCGGATGCCCGACGGCCGGCTGCTGCCGGTCCGCCACTGCTACGACCTGCTCCAGGTCCTCGATCTCATCCCCGACGAGGTCGACGAGCGGCGGCGAGACGAGATGGTCCGCTTCTTCGAGGGCCAGCTCCAGACGCCGAACTGGATGCGGGCGCCGTCCCCGGTTGATCCCGACGCGATCACGAGCGTGCGGCAGGACCATCAGTGGAACGGCGCCTACACGGCGTGGCCGGCCTTCGTCGCGAGCGGGCTGTACCGGATCGGGCGCGACGCCCTCGCCTCGGACTGGATCCGCGGCCTGGCCCGGTCGGCCAACCAGGGCCCGTTCGCCCAGGCCCATTTCGTCGAGGAGTTCGCGCCCGGAGAGCACGGCGGAGCGCTCAAGGCGCCGTCGGACTGGCCGTACATCAACGACTGGGCGTGCTCGTCTGGCGGCGCCTGGACGCGGCTGTTCATCGAAGGGGTGTTCGCGGTTCGCGCCGAGTTCGACGGGATCACCGCGACGCCGCGGCTCGACGGCCTCGATCCCGACGCGCGCCTGACCGGCCTGCGTTACGGCGGCCGTCTCGTTGACGTGGATCGGGACGGGGTCCGCGCGCCGTAGCGAGCGGACCCCTCCCGGCGCGTCGCCTACGGTTGCGGCTGGAGCTCGACCCGGACGAAGCGGGGCCGGTAGATCGTCGAGTCGGCGTACAGGTCCTGATTGTCGAAGCTGTTGACGTTGTAGCTGACGAGCAGGCTGCCGCCGGCGCGCAGCTCCGGGTGCTCGTGCGAGTTGTAGGTGAACACGTTCGCGTTGCCGTACGAGCCGAAGAGGCCGGTCTCGGGCGTGCTGTAGAGGGTTCCGATCGGGGTGAACGGTCCGGTCGGCGAGCACGACACGTAGGCGACGATGTTCCGGCTGAACAGCTCGAGGGTGTCGTGGGTGACGAGGAGGTAGCCATCGCCGTACGGCGCGACGCTGTACTCGTTGGCGACGCCGTACATGACCTGGCTCGAATCCGCCTCGTTTGGCGACCAGCCGCTGCCGGTCCAGTACTCCCAGGGCCGGGTGAGGTCGTCGCCAGCGACGCGGGCGATGTGCATGAACTTGATCCAGCCGAGGTCCTCGACCCCGTAGACAAGGGTGTGATCGCCGTCGTGGCTGATCCACGAGCCCCAGTTGACGCCGCTTGCCGACGGCAGGTGGACGACCTTGCGGACCTTGAGCGAGCTCGGGTCGAGCCGGCCGAGGACGTTCTCCTTCCAGCCCCAGTCCCAGATCCCGGGCCCGAAGCGCTCGAACCGCAGGAAGACGACGTCGAGCGACGATCCGTCGGCGGTCAGGTGGCTCGCCCCGAGCCAGTACCAGCTGTCGCCGACCGGCGGAACCAGTCCGGTCGGATGGGACGGCGTCCCGCCCGTCACGGTCTTGACGATGTGATTCCCCTGCTGGATCGCGATCGAGCTGTTCACGAACTGGTCGATGGCCTGGCTGCCGTCGGCATTGACCTTGCCGATGAGCGTGTCCGAGAAGAACCACGCGATCCGGTGGCCGACCTCGACCGAGTACGTGCTGTCGCCGCCGGTCCACCAACGCTTCTCCTGGCCGTACGTCGTGAACATACTCGTCAGGCCGTCATCGATCGTGGCTGTGGCCGTGTAGGTGTGGGAGACGAGGTCGCAGCTTCCGGCCAGGGCGGTGGCGCCCGGTGCGGCCGCGGCTGACAGGACGAGGACCGGCGCGAGGAGCAGGGCCAGCCCCCGCCTCCGTCGTCGAGCGGACGGGATGACATCGGAAGACATCGGGCAACCTCCTGAAGTCGACCCGTCGGTCACTCGGCCAATGGTAACGTTACCATCGTCGGCGAACGCGAGTTGCGGATGGGGGCCGGCGGGGTTACCCAACCTACCACGGGATCCGGCCGCTGGCTAGATGGTGTTCGTTACCAAGGCCTCGCGATTCGATCGGCGCGGTGGGTATCCGCGAGGCTCAGGAGCCGGTCCGGACCACGCCGTCGAGGAAGCGGATCTTCTCGAGGACGTGCTCGTTCGTCAGCTCCGGGTCCGTCACCGCGAGCGTGGAAACGTGCCCTGGGAAGAGCTCCTCGTGCGCCCGGCGTGCGTTCTCGTTCGGTGCCATCAGTCTGCTCCTACAGCGCCCGCTCAGCCGGCCGCGCCGACCCGGACGCTCGATGGGGGCGGTCGTGAGGGGCGCTGGTCTTGAGATCTCGATCACGCTCGAGGAGCGCGTGGGGCAGTAGGGTAACGGGTCGGACGCGCCCCGGCGCACTCGATGGCGGTCGGACCCCGGTCGGTCCGCGCTCA
>DATCGK010000097.1:0-2698 GCA_036508975.1 Candidatus Limnocylindrales bacterium | reverse complement strand
CCTACTACAAGCACGAGACGGTCGATGACTTCCTGGCCGCGATCGGCTACGGGGCCATCTCCGCCCAGCAGGTGGTGATGCGCCTGGGCGTCCTCGACGACGGCCAGATCACGCTCCCCACGGTGGCGCCGCCGCAGCCGGCCCGGACCGGCGGCGTCCGTGTCAAGGGGGTGGGGGACCTGCTGGTCCGGTTCGCCAAGTGCTGCCACCCGATCCCGGGCGACCCGATCACCGGGTTCATCACCCGCGGCAAGGGGATCACGGTGCACCTGCGTTCCTGTCCCACGATCCAGAACGAGCGCGAGGTCAGCCGGCTGATCGAAGTGGAGTGGGACGCGGCGCCCGCCCAGACCTACCCGATCGCGATCCGCGTGGAGGCGTACGACCGGACCGGGCTCCTGTCCGACATCACCCAGATCATGGCTGAGAACAAGGTCAACATCCTGGCCGCGAACCTCGGGGTGAGCCCGGACCACACGGCGTTCGTCTCGATGACGCTGCAGGTGGCGTCCGTCGCGCAGCTGGCCAAGGTGATGAGCCGCGTCGAGCAGCTGAAGGACGTGCTCAGCGTCCAGCGCGACCTGAGCTAGCGGCCGGAAGGGGCGCGCTCAGCCGGCATTGCCGGGACGCCGGTGCGCAGCAGCCCGGAGGCGGGGATCCGGCGCAGCCACCAGAAGGCGATCAGCCCCAGCACCGCGCAGGCGACCCCACCCACGGCGAGGGAGACATCCACGCCGAACTTCGACGCGATCCCGCCCATCAGCAGGCCCCCGATCGGGGAGGAGCCGACGAACACCGTCGTGTAGACGCTCATGACCCGGCCGCGCAGCTCGTTGGGCACGGCCAGCTGGATTACCGTGTTGGCGGTGGCCGCCATGCCGATGGCCCCGAAGCCCACGAACGCCATCGCCACGAGTGCGAGCGGGTAGACGTGGATCGCCGCGGCGGCGATCTCGGCGACCCCCAGCAGGAGCGCGCCGGCCGCGATGTTCGCCGGCATGGAACGGCCGGAGAAGGCGATCCCCAGCGCCGCGGCCAGCGATCCGATCCCCGAGGCGGCCATCAGGAACCCGTACCCCGTGGCGTCGGTGTGGAGCACGTCGCGCGCGAGCGCCGGGATGATCACGCCGAAGTTCATCCCGAACAGCGACACGAGCCCCACGATCACCGTGGCCAGCAGGATGACGTCCGTCCGCCGCACGTAGCGGACGCCCTCGGCCAGCGTCTGACCCACCTCGCGGACCGTGTGCGGGCGATTGAACACGGGCGGCGAGGCGAGCTCCTCGTCGCGCATCATCGCGTAGGCGACGATCACCGCCAGGAAGCTGAGGCCGTTGAGCAGGAACGCGATGGAGATGTCGAAGGCCCCGATCGCCAGGCCCGCGATCGCGGGCCCGACGATCGGGGCCGTGTTGAAGATTGCGGAGTTGAGCGCGACCGCGTTCGCGACGTCGCCCCTGCCGACCATCTCCACCACGAACGACTGGCGGGTGGGCATGTCCACGGCGTTGGTGATCCCCAGCAGGAGCGCCAGGACCATGATCTGCCAGACCTCGACCACGCCGCCGGCCGTGAGGCCGAACAGGACGAACGCGAGCACCATCTGGATGGTCTGCGTGGCGATCAGCGTCCGGCGCTTGGGGAGCGCGTCCGCGATCAGCCCGCCGAACAGGCCCAGGACCATGACCGGCAGGAACTGCATCGCGGCGACCAGGCCGAGCAGGAACGGATCTCCCGTGAGGTCCAGGACGAGCCAGGCCTGGGCCACCGTCTGCATCCAGGTGCCGACGAGCGAGATGAGCTGGCCCGAGAAGAACAGCCGGTAGTTGCGGTGCTGGAAGGCGCGGGGCCGTTCCGCAGCAGGCTCATGGCGCATCCCCGGCGGGACGTTCCCGGACCGGCGGCTCGGCTGGGACCGGAGGCTCGGCCCGGACCGGCTGGGGGTCATCGTCGAGGTCCGCCAGCCGCGCAGCGAGGCGGGCGCGACGCTCGGACACCTCGTCCAGCATCGCCTCCAGCCGGGCCATCTTGTCGTGGAGCGTGGCCCACTGGCGGTCCGTTCGCTCCAGCGCCTCGCCGAGCAGCGTCCGGCGCTCTACGGCGTCCTGGGTGGCGTGGAAGCGCGCCCGGTTCCGGGCTCGTGCCCGGTCGTCCTCCAGGAGCTGCCGGATCTCCGCCAGGGAGAAGCCGGCATCGTCGCGCAGGCCGCGGATGAACCGGAGCCGGTCGAGGTCATCGGCGTCGTAGAGGCGATAGGCGCCGCCCGACCGGGCGGCGGGGGCGAGGAGTCCCATCTCCTCGTAGTACCGGATCGTGCGCGGGGTGAGGCCGGTCTCCCCGGCGACCTCCTGGATGCGCAGCAGTGGCGGCACGACCACGTCCGGCGAGTCCGGCCCGACCACCGGCGGCACGACGCCGCCCGGTGAGACCGGGTCCGGGGAGGCCAGATCGGGGTGAGTCACGACCCCGAGTCTACCAAACCCTGCCGTTCGCGTAAACGTTAGGGTATCGAGGTTCGGATGGTGATCTGCCGTCATCCGTGCGATGATGAATGCCTTCGCGACCCCTCGTCGCGATGCGCCGCGTGGTCGACCCTTCTCTTCGAACGGACCGTGCGTCACCGCCGTCCCTGTTCGGGGAGCGAAGGAGGCCCTCATGGCCACCGGAACCATCAAGCGCATCGTGGCCGACCGCGGCT
>DATCGK010000096.1:0-2718 GCA_036508975.1 Candidatus Limnocylindrales bacterium | reverse complement strand
GGTCCAGATGCACGTCGAACAGCTTCCGTCAGTCGAGGACGTGGTGTCCACCCTGGAGGCAGGCCGTCAGCGCCTTTCCGAGGCGGACCTCGTGGGCGCCTCGAGGTCCGCGCTCACGTCCGCGCGCGACGCGTTGCCCGATCGGTGGACCCGCCGTCGGCGGGCGAGCAGGTGGCCAGTGGTCGCCGGCGTGATCCTCGGGGCCACCCTGCTCGGCCTTCTCCTCCGGACTCCGGCCGTACGGCGCAGGGCGGCGTCCGTGTGGGCCTCGTGCCGAACGATGCGCGGCACCGCCGACCCAACATCGATCCCGGATCTGCCAGCGGCGGACGAGCCGACGATCCTCGCCCTTCCCGCCCAGCCGGATGCCGCCGGCGTCCCGCCGCCGGACGGCGCGACCGAGATCAGTTGATGAGGACCGCCGGTCGCACTCCCCGTGCGAACGCCGACCACAAGGTGATCCCGGCCGGGATCATCGAGAGGATGAGGATCACCCGTGGCGCGCCCGCCAACAGCAACCCGCTACTGACACCCAGCGCGAACCCGGACGCGGCGATGATGCCCATGTCGGACAATCCGTTGACGTGGTTCTGGGCACCCGCAAGGAGATCGCGCGCGCTATCCGCGACGTCGGGGGCTCGATCGAGGACCGCGCGGCCGCGGTCGACGAGAGTATCGACGACGTTCCCGATGTCGGCTCCGTCCGCAACGTCGTCGTCAACGTCGTCGAGATCGATCTTGCGAGTCTCGTTCTTGGCCATCGGTCACTCCTTGCATACGACCCGCCAGCCTCGGTGACACACGTCGCTCACCGGATCACGGAGGCGGCCCCTCATTATCGGGCCTGTTGGTCCAGACGGAAACCGGCTGGGCCGCCGGCCCGCTGGAGAGTGGGTGGGGTCCATCGCGCTGGGGACCTCAGCGGCTGTCTCGCATGAACAGTGCCATCAGGAAGCCCGACTCCGTGTGAGGGCGCGCCAGACGAACAGGACCACGATCGCGCCGAGCACGGCGATGACGATGCTCTCGATATTGACCCCGGTCACATCGCCCTTGTGGAAGACCGATGCGGCGATGTACCCGCCCACGACCGCCCCGACGATGCCCAGGATGATCGTGCCGATCACCCCTTCGCTTCCGCCCACGATCATGTTTGCGAGAAACCCCGCAATGGCGCCGAGCACGATCCAGCTGATGATGCCCATCGTGGCTTTCCTTTCTTGATCATCGCCCTTGCCATGGCCTTGGCGGAGCTCATCCGCCGTCAACGGTGGCATGTGGAGCCTGGGAGGGCAATAGGCGGACGGGGAGCATTCCCGCCCCACGGCTGAGATCACGTCAGGTCAGCGGGGTCAAGTGCGGCCCGCCTTTCGATAGTTCGCGCGTCACGATGGCAACGTCGTGATGGGCACCTCTGGTCTGTGTACGGAGAGGGCGATCGGGCCGCGGCAGGAACCACCCGCGGCAGGGACGGTAAGAATGGCTCTGCCAAGCGGGCACGGCGCCTGGGAGACTGGCGCGGAGGATGAGGCTCGACGAGCTGCGAAAGCGAGCCGCGGCGGAGAGCCCGATATCTTCTGGAGGAACCCTGCCATGAAGCGAGTCTTGGTCTTCGTGTTCCTCTCCGCGGTCCTGGCCGTGGGTGCCACCTTGTTCGCGATATGGGCCTCGACCTATGTGCGTTCCCACCGCGACAGCGCCCACCCTTGACCACGGCCGTCGCGGACAGCCCTCGCCGAGCCTGAGGCGCCCGATCGCATGGGCGGGGCCCCACCTGATGCTGACGGTGTCGAAGCCAGCAGCACCGGACGAGCGCCCGCCTATGAGACGAACCTGCACTTCATCGGCCCGTGCATGCTCCTGACGAGCGAGGTCCGGCTCCTGGCCGGGTGCTCCACAAGGTTCACCTAGCGGGGCTTCACGTGGCCTGGGTCCCTCGATCATCCGACGATGCCTCCACCTCGTCCGATTGTCGGTGAGTGGGCGATCGAAGCGGCTCGCTCCCGCCGAACCATGACGGCGAAGGCACGGCCCAGTAGTTGGCCATGGCCTCGAGGCCAGGCGCATAGGTCGCGCGGGCCGCGGAGCAGGCTCCCCACGCTTCATCTGCCGGTACCAGGCGGTAGCCCGCGTCGAGGAGTCGCGCGTACACCGAGTCAAACGCCGGACGGTCGATGCCGACGGAGCCACCGGAGCGAAAGCCAAGGATGGTGATGTCCTCGACGAGGTGCGATCCAACGCCCTTCATGAGCTCGGCCTGGCCCCTCGGAACGTCTAGGATCGTGGTCAGGACGAGGCTGGCCGCGTCGAGGACTGTCCCGAGGGCACTGATCCAGGACAGGTTGTCGTGGCTCGACCGGAAGTACCCGAGAAGGGGGTACGCGACGTGGGAGTCGAGGACTTCGGCCGCCCAGCGTTCCCAATCGCCGAAGAACTCGGGCAATCGTGCGACGAGGTCCAGCCGGGCGAAGGCCTCGAGCAACACGACCGCGGACGGCGGTACGCCGGCCTTGGCCTGGAGCGTGACGACCGAGACCTCGCGCCGCTGGTAGGAGCCGAACAGCGAGAACAGGAAGGTGACGACCAGGGCCACGATGCCGAGGCCGCTCGCGGCGGCGGCCACGACGACGATGCGGGCCAGGCTGCCGACCGCCACGATGTCCCCGAACCCGAGCGTGAGGATGGAGCTCGCGGCGAAGTAGAGGGCCGTCCCGAGGT
>DATCGK010000095.1:0-4453 GCA_036508975.1 Candidatus Limnocylindrales bacterium | reverse complement strand
GATCCTCGCGAACCACTCGGTGATGGTCATCGGGGCCGTGGCTGGTGGTCTGACCACGATGGTGCTCAGGGTGCTGCTCGACGCGCCGTCGCTCACCAGCGGCGCGGGGTTCGTCGCCACGATCTCGGGGATCCTGGTGCTGGCCGTGGTGACGACCGGGATGGCCGCGGCAACGCTGGTCCTGCGAGACGAGCTGTCGCTGGGCGCGTTCCTGGACCTGCTGATCGGCCAGTTCGGGCGGATCACCGCCCTCGAGGTCGCGCTGGCGTGGATCCTCTGCCTGACATACCTCGCGGTCGGGTGGTGGACGCCGCTCGCCATCGGGGCCTTCGTCCTGGCCGTCTGGAACAACGACCCGATGCCGGAGGCGGACCCCCTGACGGGCCTGCAGCCCGCCAAGGGGTTCGAGCGCCGGATGGAGGGCGGCCTCGGCAGGATGCGGACGGGCCTGATCCGCGGCGCCACGATGATGTCCATCGATCTCGACGGCTTCCACGACATCAACAACAGGTTCGGACACGCGGTCGGCGATGAACTGCTGGCGGAGATCGGCGCCCGACTGCGCTTGCAGGCCCGGCGGCCCAGCGACCTGGCGGGGCGCCTCGGCGGTGACGAGTTCGCGCTCTTCCTGCCCGGCCTCGCCGATATCGAGACGGCGCTGCGCCGCGCGGCCGAGGTCTGCGCCGCGATTACCGCGCCGATCTCGACGACGGCCGGCTTCGTGACCGTGGGCGCGTCCTGCGGCGTGCTCGTCCTCGAATCCTGGGGCGGCGTGCCGGCCACGGGCACGGTGCTGAAGCACGCGGACCAGGCGATGTACCACGCCAAGCGGTCCGGCGGCGGCACCCACCTGTTCGACCCCGACGAGCCGCTCCCGTACGAGACCCAGCCGCCGAGCAGCCGGATGGACGAGGGCCGGCGGTAGCGCCTACTTCCAGATCGGGTCGCCGCCGTGCTCGCCCACCAGGAGCCGCCCCGCGGCGAAACGCTCGAACGCGAACGGGGCGATGTCCACGGACGTCGCCGTCCCGTCCAGGATCAGCTCGCTCATCCCGAGGCCCACCGCCGGTGCCGTCTTGAACCCGGTCCCGCTGTGCCCGCAATCCAGGTAGAACCCACTGGGCCCGGCGGGACCGAGGATCGGGCGCTGGTCCGGCGTGAGGCCGTCCTGGCCGCTGTGCGAGGTGCGGAAGGTGCCGTCGATGAGGCCGGGAACGCGGCGGATGATCCGCTCGGTGGCGCGGTCGCGGAAGTCGGGGTCGGCCTCCGCGGTCTCCCGGTCCGGTGAGCCGCCCATGCCGCTGTGGTCCTCGAGGCCGACGAGCACCAACTCCGGGCCCTCGGGACGGAAGTACATGCCGTAGGCGCTGTCGATGACCACCGGGATCGGCCGCGCGACGGAGGCCGGCGCGCCGAGGTAGCCCGTGTCGTGGCGCCACACCGTGACCGGGATGTCGAGCCCGGCGAGCGCGGCGACCCGCCCCGCCCAGCCGCCCGCGGCGTTCACGACCACGGGCGCGGCGAAGGACCCGCGGGTCGTGTCCACCCCGGTGGCGCGGCCGCCGTCCACGGCGATCGCCGTGACCTCCGCGCCCTGGACCAGCCTCGCGCGCCGGTCGCGCGCCGCGCGCATGAACGCCGACGCCGTGGCGGACGGGTCCGCGTACCCGGAGCCCGGCTCGTAGGCCGCCACCTCATCGTCATCCACCGCGAGCCCCGGGGCGATGCGACGCATCTCCGCCGCGTCCACCACGGCCGTCTCGATCCCCAGCACCTGGTGGTCCGCCACGGTCGCGCGCAGCCGGTCGCCACCGGACGGGGGCTCAATCCGCAGGAACCCGGTCCTGGTGAAGCCGCACTCGCCGCCAACGCGTTCCGCCCAGTCGAGAAAGTACGGGAGGGAGGCCCAGGCCAGCCGCGTCTCCGCCAGCAGGTCGTAGTGCATCCGGACGAGGCCGCTGGACCGCCCCGTCGCGCCTGCGGCGACGGTGGACCGCTCGAGGATGATGACGCTCGCGCCGCGTGAGGCGAGGTGAAACGCGAGGCTGGCGCCCTGGACGCCCGCGCCAATGACGATGACGTCGGCGGTGTCGCTCATTCGTGGTCCTTTGGGTCGTGGTGGCAGTCTGGGTGACGGTCTGGGTGACGGCGATCCAGGCGGTCCCGGTGGAGGGGCCAGTATCCGCCAGCAACCGCCGGTTGCGCGGTGCGGGCGCGAGGGGCGGGGCGGACCCGCCGCGACTACGATCCACGGCATGAGCGACCAGGCCGATCCCGCCGGCACCCCCGGCCCCACCCCGTTTCCGCGGTTGTTCTCGCCGCTCCGCCTGGGACCGCTGGAGGTTCGCAACCGGATCTTCTCCTCCGGTCACGACACGATCATGGCCGAGCACGGGCTCATCGGGGACCGGCTCATCGCCTACCACCAGGCCCGCGCCGCCGGTGGTGTCGGGCTCATCGTCGTGCAGGTGGCGTCCGTCCACGAGAGCGCCGAGTACACCCCGCACGCGATCAGCGCGATGGACGACAGCTGCGTCCCCGGCTTCCGGCGCCTCGCCGAGGCCGTGCACGGAGAAGGCGCGGCGATCATCGGCCAGATCTTCCACGGCGGCCGGGAGCTGATGGACTCCGAGGACGGCACGCTGCCGGTGGCGCTCGCCCCATCGGCCGTGCCCAACGAGCGCTTCCACGTCATGCCGCGCGCGATGTCGATCGCCGAGATCCGGATGCTCGAGGCGGCCTTCGCGGCCGCCGCGCGCCGGATCCGGACGGCGGGCCTCGACGGCGTGGAGATCATCGCCAGCCACGGGTACCTGCCGGCGCAGTTCCTGAGCCCGCGGGTGAACCTCCGCACGGACGAGTACGGCGGCCCCGTCGAGAACCGGGTCCGGTTCCTGCGCGAGACGATCGCCCAGGTCCGCGCGGCCATGGACCCGGGGGCGGTCGTGGGCCTTCGGATCTCGATCGACGAGCGGTCATCCGAGGGCATGACCCGGGAGGAATCCCTGGCCGCGCTGGAGTCGCTCGACCGCGACGGCGGCCCGGACTACGTCAGCGTGGTCGCGGGAAGCTCCGCCAGGCTGGCCGCCTCCGACCACATCGTCCCCTCGATGGCCTGGCCGAACGGGTACACGGCCCCGCTCGCAGCCGCCGCGCGCGCCCGGCTCCACGTGCCGATCCTGGTGGCCGGGCGGGTGAACCAGCCCCAGGAGGCGGAGCACATCCTGGAGCTGGGCCAGGCCGACGCCGTGGCGATGACCCGGGCGCTCATCTCCGATCCGCTCATGCCGTCCAAGGCGGCTGCCGGGCGCCTGGACGAGATCCGTGCCTGCGTCGGTTGCAACCAGGCCTGCATCGGGCACTTCCACGCGGGCTACCCGATCTCGTGCATCCAGTACCCGGAGAGCGGGCGGGAGCTGTGGTACGGGCGGCGGTCTGCCGTTGCCCCCGCTGACCGGCGGCGGGTGCTGGTCGTGGGCGGCGGGCCGGGCGGGCTCAAGGCGGCGGCGGTCGCGGCGCAGCGCGGCCACGACGTCACGCTCCACGAGGCGGGGCGCTGGGTCGGCGGCCAGGTGCTGCTGGCGCAGAAGCTGCCCGGGCGCGAGGAGTTCGGCGGCGTGGTGACGAACCTCCAGGGCGAGGCCCAGCGTGCCGGTGTCCGCATCGTGACCGGCTCCCGGGTGGATGCGTCGCTCATCGAGCGCGAGGCGCCGGACGTGGTGATCGTGGCCACCGGCGCCGTGCCCTACCGGCCGGAGCTGGAGCTGGTCGGGGACCCGCCCGTCTTCGACGCCTGGGAGGTCATTCGCGGCGCCGCCGTGCCGGTCGGCCGGGTGGTGGTGGTGGACTGGCGCTGCGACTGGGTCGGACCCGGCGTGGCGCTGATCCTGGCGGCCGGCGGCAGGCGGGTCACGCTCGCCTCCAACGGCTACACGCCCGGGTTCCGGACCCAGCAGTACGTGCGGGACGCATCGATCGCGGCCCTCAACCGGGCGCACGTCGAGATCATCCCGCTCGTCCGTCCGTTCGGCTACGACGGCACCGCGGTCTTCCTCCAGCACACGCTCACCGACGAGGCGGTCATCGTGGAGGACGCGGTGGCCATGGTCCTGGCGGCGGGCCACGTGGCGGACGCCTCGCTGTTCGACGAGCTCACGGCCCGCCCGGACCTGCGCTCGACGGCCGGCCGCCCGATCGAGGTGCACGGCATCGGTGACTGCCTCTCGCCTCGGACGGTGGAGGAGGCCGTCCTCGAGGGGCTGAAGGTGGCCTCCGCGATCTGAGCCACGGAGGAGGGCGGCATGCCCCCTCGGCGCCCCGCGACTACAACGAGAAGCCCGGTGGGTCCACCAGACCCGGGTTGGCCGCTTCGAATGCGTGGGCGGCCTCGACCGTCCGAACCCATTCGTAGTAGACGCCCTTCGCATGGAGCAGGGTCGCTCCCGCGTCGCGG
>DATCGK010000094.1:0-5786 GCA_036508975.1 Candidatus Limnocylindrales bacterium | reverse complement strand
CCGGTTCGTCAAGCACGCCGCCATCTGCTGGGCGGTGCCGTAGATGCCGCCGCGCTGCTTCTCAGGCGCGGAGACGACGCCCGCGACCTGGTCGGCGGTCAAGCGGAAGTCGTGTTCACGCAGGATGTCGACCGCGGTCTCGTCGGTGGGTCGGGTCAACCAGGTGTAGACGTCGGTGATCGGGCGCCGGTCGAGGGCTGCGGCGAGCAGCAGGCCTGCTAGGAGGTCCTGGCCGGCCGGGTCGAAGTAGGCGTCCGTTCTCGCCCCAGGGTCGCGTGAGCCGGCGGCGAAGTGCTCAGCCATTCGGGCCGCCCGCACCTCGTCGGTGACGTAGCTGAGCGGGTTCCACCACCACGACGGCTCCTCGAGCGCGATGCCCTGCGGGTCGAACACCCACACTGGGCCGGCCGTGGCGCGCACGTCTCGGGTGGCGTCGACAATGTCGCGCTTGTTCGAGGTCACCAGGACCGCGCCGGGCGCCTCCAGGATCGCGGGGACGGCCCGGCTTGTGGTCTTGCCAGTGCGCGGGCCCCACACGTCGATCTGGAGGTCCTCCCAGGAGCCGTAGAGCATCTGGCCACCACCGACGGTGCGCCCGATGGGCACACCGGGCGACTGGCTCACACCCAGGCGCCTCGCGGTCGCGACGGCGTTCTTACGGCTCAGCGCCTCGACGTCGCGACCCCGGCCCATGTATGCGGCGGCAGAGTCGACCCGGCTGCGCCGACGCCGGGTCGAGCGTAGGGCGAGGGCGACGAGCACGCCGATCACCACGAGGACCGCTGCGACGCCGGCGAGCACCCAGGTGCCGGCGGCCGGCCATGCAACCTTGCCGCCGAGGAGGCCGAAGAAGAGCTCGAACGGGTCGCGGGGCACCTCTGCGCCGGTGCCGTCGATCCGGTGCCCGATCTGCACGGCGGCGTAGACCGAGGCGACCACAACGACCACCAGGGCGATGCCGACCCACAGCAGCACGACCCCGCCCGAGAGGCCGCCCGGGTCGCGGCGGCGGTTGTTGGGCTGGCTCACGGCGTACCCTCGCGGCCGGCCGCGACCCGCGCGCCGATGCGGGACTGCTTGTGCCAGAGCTTGTTGGTGTCGTTGATGGACGCCTCGACGGATGTCAGCTGTACGTCGATCGGGATCCCGGGCCGCCCCCCGACCTTGACCAGGAACTTCCCGCGGCCGGGCGGTTCGGCCTCCCGGCCGGTGGACGGGTCCCACGCCGGGGGGTCCTGCCAGCCGATCAGCAGGTCTTGTTCGGCCTTGGAGAACGGCACGGCGGCCGTCAGGAGAGGCATCTCAGCGGAGGGAAGGCCACCGCAGATGACCATCCCGGAGCGTTCGACGAAGCCGCGGGCCTTCATCCGGTCCTCCTGGGTTCCCAGGGCGAGCAGGTCGCTCATCGTGTGGGAGATCATCGCCATCCCGACGCCGCGCTGGCGGTTGAGGCGGGTGAGCGCGTCGACGCGGTCGACCATCCCTCTCCCGGCGCGCAGCGCGCGCCAGAGCTCGTCGAGGATGACGAAGTAGTGCCGGCGCGGCTCCAGGCCGGCGTCGGCCAGGGCGTTGGCGACGTTGACCGTTCCGAACCCGGCAGACCAGCACGCGAGCAGCGCCGCGGCCTGCAGGTCCATCTCGGAGTCGTCGATCGAGGAGACGTCGTAGACCACGGGCGCGTCGCGCTTCATCGGGTTGGTGGTGTGGCGGGAGAACGTCTCCCCGAGCCGCCCGCCGCCCACCAGGCCGATGAGGGAGGCTTCGAGGTTCTCGGTGATCGCCCGGTAGCGGGTCTCGTCACCACGGTCCAGGGCAACCGCACGTACCTCGTCGGGCCCCTGCTGGATCACCCGCAGGAGGTCCCCGAGGACCGGCACGCCCTGGTGGCGCTCGTCGAGCACCTTCAACGCGCGGTCGATCATCGTCTCCTCGCGGTCCGTCGGCGGCGCGGACCGCATGATCGTCAGCAGGGCCGAGACCATCGTGTGCCGGCGGCCGTGCGCGTCCGCGATGACCTGCCGGCGGGCCTCATGGTGGCCGGCGGCACCCAGCCGGGCGGCGGCTTCGGTTGCTTCCCCGGGGTCGAGGATGTTGAGGTAGCCGCGGCCGCGGCCCAGTGTGATGACCTGCCCGCCGAGGGCTTCGATGAGGTCGACGTAGTCGGGCTTGAGGTCGCCCAGGACCAGTGGCATCACCCCGTAGCCGGCCAGTCCGGTCGCCATCCGACGCACAAGTGTTGACTTACCGAGTGCTGGTTTTCCCAGGACCATCGCGGACGGGTTGGAGATGAGCTTGGCGCGTTGGAACCAGCTGATCGGGTCGCAGCACAAGGTCGCCCCGGTGTGGATGTGGCGGCCAAGAGGTACGCCCACCATCGGTGTGCCGGTGCCGATCGCGTACGGCCACAGACCGCACACCTGCACCGTCGTGCCGCGCCACTCGGCCGCGGCCTGCAGGTAGGTCGACATGCCGCGGCCGCGGCCGATCCACCCGCGCGCCGGCGGGCGCTGCGGGCGCACAACGGCCTCGGAGGCCGGCCGCGCGTCCCTGCGGCCCGTTCGGTCCGTCACAGCTTGTCCCGCAGCTGGGCCGGGACCCTGATGTGCTTGGGCAGGATGAGCCCGAGCGGCAGCGCCGCAGCGAACGCGCTGTCCTGCGATCCGTACACCGGCCGCAGGCGCAGGCGCGCGGTCGCAGAGAGGTTGTCGATTGCCGCACGAGCATCTGCCTCGCCCGCCCGGTCGAGGACTGTCGCGGTCACCAGCAGGCCGAAGTTCACCAGGCCGGCACCGGACGCTTCCTCGTTGGCTGTGGCTGCCGCGGCACGCACGGCGAGGACGTCGCGAGCGGCAGGCTTGGAGGTCGACGTGTGGATGAACTCGGCGGCCCGAAGGTCCGCCTCGACCAGCGCTGCAGCCTTGGCCGCGTCGATCGGCCGGTACAGCATCGTGACCCGCTTGCGGGCGATGTCCCGGTGCGGGGCGAGCAGTCTCGCCAGCACCCCCGACTGCACCGCGCCCCGTGGTGCTGCCGTCATCGACCACGTCACGCTGTACGCCGAGTCATGCCGATAGCCGCCCCAGGATGCCTCGGCGGCCGTGGGCCCGACGTCGGGCCACGACAGCTCGGGCGTCTCCCCGGCAGCGTGCGCCTCGTCGATCAGGACGGCGGCGACCGGGTCGTACGCGACGCGGATCGCCTCGCACAGTTCCTGCGCCGTCAGCGGGTGCGCCGCACCTGCCCCGGTGGCCTGCAAGGTCTGTGTCAGGCCTGGTAGGCGCGATGCGAGCTCCCGGCCGATCTCATCGACCGTCCGCTTCTTTCCGCCCTGGCGCGTCGACGTCGCGAAGGTGATCGCGATGTACGCCTTGACCGTCGAGGACCCGTGCGGGTAGCGGTCAACGACCTCCGCGAGCATTGCTTGAGCGAATGCCGGCGCGTCCGAGTCGATATTCATCGCGACCTCGCGACGCAGCCGCGTCCCGGTGTCCGGGGCCGTCTCGATGGTCACCGAGGCGGCCTCGACGCCCGGCTCGTCGCCCAGGCCGGCGAGCCACTGACCCCAGTCAGCCACCCACACGTCGATCTGCTCCTGGTCGACTAGCGACGCCCCGTCAGGCTCCGCGCCGATCACGATCGCGACGTTGCCCGTCGCCGGGGTGTAGAGCAGGGCGAACCGGCGCCCGTAGGAGTCCGTGTGCTCGCTCAGGCGCGTCGGGGCGGCCAGGCCCGGCAGCTGGTACGTGCCCCACAGGGCACGGCCCAGCGGACCGGACCGGTACAGGTGCGAGCCGCGCGACCGGGCGGCCCACCATGCACCACGGGCCCCGGCCCGGCTCACCGCGTTCCTGCCGTGGCGGTCCTTGGTCAGCAGGGTCAGCAGCACCACGCCGAGCACACCGCCCGCGATGACCGCCTTGAGCAGACCGGCGACCATCACGGTAATGACCACGAATACGAGGCCGAGGAGCAGGACCGCGGTGCCGAACGAGCCGAGGCCCATGAGGCCCGGGGACGTCGGGCGACGCCAGTTTCCGTAGGTGCGCACCTCCCGCGTGGGGCGATCAACTACTGCCACTGGGCCCATCCCCTTCCCCGGTTGCGTTCGCTCCGGCGCTGCGCGCCGCGTCGGCGGCCGCCTGGCCGCCCTTCTTCGCCGCGTCGAGCGCGGCGCCCGCGGCGAGCCCTACAGGACCACCAGCCGCACCAGCAGCCGCGGCACCACCGCCTGCGGCCGCACCGCCTGCGGCCGCACCACCCGCGGCCGCACCACCGCCCGCGGCCGCACCTCCGCCGCCTGCGGCTGCTCCACCGCCCGTGGCGCCGGCGCCACCACCGCCAGGCGTCGGAGCACCCTTCTGGGCCCCGCCGGCCGTCTGCGAAGCCTGCCCCCCCGTGCTCTGGGAGCCGGAGGGGGCGGACGAACCGTCCGACCCACCCGCGCCGGACGAGCTCGACCCGCCGCCACTACCGGACGCGAGGCGGCCGACCGAGGCCGCGCCGGACGGCAGCGCTGCCATGCCGGCAAGCGCCAGCGTTCCGCCGGCACCGCCCGCGGCCAGTGCCCCGACCATCGGTGTGACGAAGCGCATCAGTGCTGGCATCGCGAACAACGCGATGATCATCAGCATCAAGCCCGTCAGCACGGCCAGCAGGCCCGTGCCGTCGTCCTTGAACACGTGTGTCCCCACCAGCTGGAACGCCGCGGCGTACACGATCGCCGCAGCGGGCTTGTAGAGGAGGAACGCGACGAGCCACGAGATGCACTTCTTGAACCAGCTCTTGCCCATCTCCGTGTTCGTCGCGGACGCCGACAACGGCAAGATGCCCGTCAGGATCACGAGCATTCCGCCGCGGGCAACCATCAACACGATCTGCACCGCCGTCGCCAAGATCGCGATGAGGCCCAAGATGATGATGAGCAGTGCACCGAGCCCGGGCCCGGTCGCACTGCTGGTCAACGCCAGCATGTGGGTGACGTTGTCTCCGAAGCAGGCCCCGTCCGCTGTCACGTCGCAGTTCAACGAGTTGTTTATGATCCACACCGAGAACGAGTCGGTGGCGGCCGTAAGCAGCCCCACGATCGTCACGCCCGCGCCGGCCACGACGATCAGCGTCAGCAGGCTGCGCACGGTCTCCCGGCCCGGCTCCGCCCGCTGTTCCCAGACCATTCGTGCGCCGCCGACTATGACTGACAGGACCGCGGCGGCACCCATGTACCACCACAACGACGACTGCAGGAAGTCCACCGCACCGGAGGCACCGGTCGGGCGGTTCGGCAGGACACCGGCTACCAATGCACTCGACGCGGAGATCAAGACCACCGCGGTGAGGACCAGGCCGAGCCGACCCACGGCAGCGATCCCCTCGCCGGCACGCATGCGCACAGCCACGAGTGCACCAAGGCCGAACAGTGAGATCACCGCGACCGCCAGGGCGATCCACATCACGTAGCCGAGGACGAGCGTCAGGTTCGCTGAGTCCGGGGCCGCCGAACCGGCCGCCACCGACGACGAGCCACCCGTGCCCGTCAGGTTGGGGGTCCCGATGTTCACCCACATCGTCCCCAGCGACGCGATTGACTTCGCAAACGCCTCCATCACCGCGTTCGCCATGTTGTTGATCGCATCACCGACGACGTTCGAGGCCACCGCTCCGGCCTTGCACTGAAGGTCCCACCAGTCGCAGGCCATCACGCACCGGCCCAGGAGACGTAGCCGGCAAGGTCCGGGATCGCCGCCACGTTCAGCGGCTCGGGGACCTCGGCGCTGATCTTCCAGTCGCCG
>DATCGK010000093.1:0-12760 GCA_036508975.1 Candidatus Limnocylindrales bacterium | reverse complement strand
GTCGCCCACACCGAGCCGGAGCTGCGCGCCGGTGTCGCCCCACATGCACATCTCCGCCAGCGCGACGGCGAGGCCACCGCCCGACACGTCCTGGCAGCTCTCAACGAGGCCCCGCGCGATGGCTTCGCGAATGAAGGCCTGCAGCTGCTTCTCCAGCGCCAGGTCCAGTGCCGGCGGCCCGTCCTCGACCGCCTCCCCAGCCAGGCGCGCGTACTCGCTCCCGGCCAGACCCGGGCCCGCGTGGCCCACGAGCAGCACGCTGTTCCCGTCCGCGCGGAACGCGGGCCCCACGCGGGTCGCAACGTCCGCCAGCAGGCCCACGATGCCGATCTCCGGCGTGGGTGCGATGGCGGATCCCGACGCCTCGTTATAGAGCGAGACGTTGCCGCCCGTGACCGGCAGGCCCAGCGCGACGCACGCGTCGGCCAGCCCGCGGACACCCTCGGCCAGGGCCCAGAACGCCTCCGGCCGCGTGGGATCACCGTAGTTGAGGCAGTTCGTCACACCCAGCGGCCGCGCGCCGGTGATCGAGACGTTGCGCGAGGCCTCGGCGACGGACATCGCGGCGCCCAGCCACGGATCCAGCGCGCTCACCGGCGCATTGCCATCCGTCGTGGCCACGAGCGCCTTGGTGGTGCCCTTGATCCGGATCACCGCGGCGCCGCGGCCGGGGCCGGCCACGGTGTTGGCCTGGACGTTGTGGTCGTACTGCTCGTAGACGGAGCGGCGCGACGACAGGTTGGGCGAGCCGAGCAGGGCCAGCAGCACCGCGCCGGGATCCTGGCCGCGGAGGGGCAGGCGGTCCACGGACTCGGCCGGTGCGCCGGGTGCGGGGGCCAGGCGGCGGCGCGCGGGGGCTCGCGACTCACGCTCGAAGACGATGGCCCCCGACGCCAGCGCCCGGGCGGGGATCCGCGCCAGCTCCCGGGCTCCGTCCACCGGGCGCCCGTCCGCATCCAGCGCGCCCCGCTCGCCGGGGCCCGTGAGGATGACGATGTCCTGCGCCTCGGTCACGCGGCCGATGATCGCCACCGGCAGGTCCCAGCGCTCGCAGACGGCGCGCACCGCTTCCCAGCGGCCCGGCTCCACGATCGCGACCATCCGTTCCTGGGATTCCGAGATCATGACCTCGAACGGCTCCAGGCCGGGCTCCCGGCGCGGGATCGCGTCGAGGTCGACGAGCATCCCCGTGCCGCCGCGGTCCGCGGTCTCGCAGGTGGCGCAGGTGATGCCGGCGGCGCCCAGGTCCTGGATGCTGACCGCCAGCCCCTTGGCGATGATCTCCAGCGTTGCCTCGATCAGCAGCTTCTCCGCGAACGGGTCGCCGACCTGGACGGACGGCCGCTTGCTGGGGTCCTGCTCGCCGAAGGTGGCGCTGGCCAGGACGGACGCGCCGCCGATCCCGTCGCGGCCCGTGGCCGAGCCGTACAGGACGACGAGGTTGCCGGGGCCGTCCGCGGAGGCCCGCATGAGCATCCCGTCCTCGAGCAGGCCGATCGCCATGACGTTGACCAGCGGGTTGCCCTGGTAGGACGGATCGAACACCAGCTCGCCGCCCACCGTGGGCACGCCCACGCAGTTGCCGTAGCCGCCGACGCCGCGCACGACACCGTCGACCAGGTGCCGGGTCCGCGCGTCCGACGGGTCGCCGAAGCGGAGCGCGTCGAGGACGGCGATCGGGCGGGCGCCCATCGCGAACACGTCCCGCAGGATGCCGCCGACGCCGGTCGCGGCGCCCTGGTACGGCTCCACCGCGGACGGGTGGTTGTGGCTCTCGATCTTGAACGCGACCGCGAGGCCGTCGCCGATGGCGATGACCCCGGCCTGCTCCCCAATCCCGGCGATGACGTCCTCGCCCTTGGTCGGGAGCGTCGCGAGCAGGGGCCGGCTGCTCTTGTACGAGCAGTGCTCGCTCCACATGACGCTGAACATGGCGAGCTCGAGGTCGTTCGGGTCCCGCCCCAGCTTCTCCCGGATCGCCTCGAGCTCCACGTCCTCGAGCCCGAGGGTCCGGTGGAGCGGCAGCGGGGGGATCGCCGGCCCCGTCATCGTCCCGCCTCGGCCATCGGCCGCGTCCCGGCGATCGAGCCGGTGCTCGCCCACTCCGCGGAGCTCACCACCAGCGAGCGGATGATCCCCAGGCCATCGTCGGATCCCAGGATGGCCTCCACCGCCGTCTCGGGATGGGGCATCAGGCCCGCCACGTTGCCCGCGGCGTTGCGGACGCCCGCGATACCGCGCAGCGACCCGTTCGGGTTGCCCTGGTCCTCCGGCCCCGCGACGGAGCCATCGGCGTTCGCATAGCGCCACAGCACCCCGCCGTCGCGCTCCAGCTCGTCCAGCGTCGCCTCGTCCGCGTAGTAGCAGCCCTCGCCGTGGGCGACGGGCATGCGCAGCGGGCGCCGCTCGCCGATCTCGCGCGTGAACGGCGTGTCCATGTGCTCGGGCAGGAGCGTGACCTCGCGGCAGACGAAGCGCAGGCCGCGGTTCCGGAGCAGGGCCCCGGTAACCAGCCGCGCCTCCGCCAGGACCTGGAAGCCGTTGCAGATCCCCAGCACGGGGCCGCCCCGCGCGGCGAAGTCCGCCACCGCGCGCATCACGGGGGAGAAGCGCGCGATGACACCAGCCCGCAGGTAGTCGCCGTACGCGAACCCGCCCGGCAGCAGGATCCCCGCGACACCGGCGAGGTCCGTGGTCTCGTGCCACAGGATCTCCGGCTCGGCGCCGGCCACGCGCAGGGCATTGACCGCGTCGATATCCCGGTTGGAGCCCGGGAAGACGACCACCCCCACCCGGACCGTCATCCGCGCGCCCCCGCCCCGGTGGATGCCACCCCGGGCGACGCTGCCCCGGTCGGCGCCCCCTCGACCGTCTCGCCCAGCGGCTCCACCGCGAACTGCTCCACCAGCGGGTTCGACAGCAGCTCACCCGCCAGCCGGTCCACCACGGCCCGTGCGGCGGCGGCGTCGGCGGCCTCGACCGTCATCTCCACCCGGCGGCCGACCCGGACCCCGCTGACCCCGGCGATGCCGAGGTGCGGGAGGCTGCGCTCCACGGCCTTGCCCTGCGGGTCCAGGATGCCGGGCTTGGGCGTGACGTTGACGGCGAAGCGGTAGGCGCGGTTCGAGTCGCTCATCGGGCGATGACGTCCTCCATGAGGTATCGGGCGAAGCTCGCCCCGGTGATGCGTTCGAAGGCTTCGACGTAGCGGGCGCGGGTGCCGGCCACGACGTCGTCCGGGAGCTCCGGCCCCGGCGCGACCTTGTCCCACGGCTGCTGCTCCAGCCAGTCTCGGACGAACTGCTTGTCGTAGCTGGCCTGGGCGCGGCCGGGCTCGTACGCCGCGGCGTCCCAGAAGCGCGAGGAGTCCGGCGTCATGACCTCGTCGATCAGCAGCAGCTCGCCCGACGGCAGCAGGCCGAACTCGAACTTGGTGTCCGCGAGGATGATCCCGACCCGCTCGCACAGCGCGGCGCCGCGGTGGTAGAGCGCCAGCGAGATCTCCTTGACCTGCTCCGCCAGGTCCTCGCCGATGAGCTCCTGGGTCCGGTGGAACGAGATGTTCTCGTCGTGCTGGCCGGCCGGCGCCTTCCAGGCCGGGGTGAAGATCGCCATGGGCAGGCGGTCGCTTTCGCGGAGGCCATCGGGGAACCGGATCCCGCAGATGGCACCCGTGGCCCGGTAGTCCTTCCAGCCCGAGCCGGACACGTACCCGCGGACGACGAATTCCACCGGGAGGACGTCGGCATGGCGGCCCAGCATCATCCGGCCGCGGAGGTCCGCGATGGGCCCGGGGTCGTTCCCGGTCACCTCGGGCGGCAGGTCCGCGGGGTCCGTGGAGAGCAGGTGGTTCGCGACGATGTCGGTCGTCTCCGAGAACCAGAACCGGGACAGCCCGGTGAGGATCCGGCCCTTGTCGGGGATCGGCGTCGGCAGGACCACGTCGAAGGCCGACAGCCGGTCGCTGGCGACGAGCAGGAGCCGCTCGTCGTCGACGCGATACAGGTCGCGGACCTTGCCGGAGCGGACGAAGGAATCAGCCAGCGGCATCGGGGTCCCCCCTCCATTCGAGAGCGTCATTCGGTTCGAGTGTGTCCTTCTGTTCGAGCGTGTCCAGGCGGGCGATGACCTCCGGCACGTGCCGCAGGAAGGCCGCGTCGTCGAAGCAGGCGTCGAGGTCCACGAGCGGCAGCCGGCCGGCCACCGCGGGATCCGTGGCCAGGAGCCCGTGGAGCGCCACCCGCTCGTCGGCGGCCCGCAGGGCGTTGCGCTGGACCAGCGCGTAGGCGTCCTCGCGCGACATCCCGCCCTTCTCCACCAGCGCGAGCAGCACACGGGACGAGGCGTGGAGCCCGAGGCCACGCTCGATGTTCTCGCGCATCCGCTCCGGCCGCACGACCAGCCCCTCGACCAGCCCGGCCGTCTTGGCCAGCATGTAGTCCAGCAGGATCGTGGCATCCGGGAGGATCACGCGCTCCGCGGAGCTGTGGCTGATGTCGCGCTCGTGCCACAGGGGCTGGTTCTCGAACGCCGTCTGCGCGTAGCCGCGTAGGAGCCGCGCCAGTCCCGCGATCCGCTCCGACAGGATCGGGTTGCGCTTGTGGGGCATGGCGGAGGAGCCCTTCTGGCCACGCTTGAACGGCTCCATGACCTCCGCGATCTCCGTGTGCTGGAGGTTCCGCACCTCGGTCGCGAGCCGCTCGAGCGTGCCGCCCAGGATCGCGATCGCCGCGAGGAACGCCGCGTGGCGATCCCGCTGGACGATCTGCGTGCTCACCGGATCCACGCGCAGGCCCAGGTCCGCGAGCACCTCCGCCTCCACGTCCGGGGGCAGGTGGCTGTACGTCCCCACCGGGCCGCTGATCTTGCCGGTGGCGATCTCCGCGGTGGCCTGTGCCAGACGCTCCCGTCCGCGAGCCACCTCGAACGCCCAGCCCGCGCACTTGAGGCCGAACGTGGTGGGCTCAGCGTGGACGGAGTGGGTGCGGCCCATCATCACGGTGCCGGCCTCGCGGCGGGCGCGGGCGATCAGCGCCGTGAGCAGGGTGTCCGCCCCCGCCAGGAGGCGCTCGCCGGCCGCCCGCAGCTGGAGCGCCAGGGCGGTGTCCACGACGTCGCTGCTGGTCAGGCCCAAGTGGAGGAAGCGCCCCTCGGGCCCCACGGCCTCTGCCACCTGCGAGACAAACGCGATGACGTCGTGGTCCGTGGTGGCCTCGATCTCATTGATCCGGTCCACGTTCACGACGGCGCGGGCCTCGATCAGGGCCAGCGCGTCGGCGGGTACCAGGCCGCGGCGGACCTGGGCCCGGCAGACCGCGATCTCCACCTCCAGCATCCGCTCGAAGCGGGCCTGCTCGGACCAGACGGCACCCATCCCGGGGAGCGTGTAGCGGCGGATCACCGGGCGGCCTCCAGGGCTGCGGGCAGCGGCAGGTCTGCCGCGATGTCGTGACGGCGGCGCAGGCCGTCCCACGTGACGCGATCCGCCGCTTCCTCGGCCACCGCGCGGGCCACGACCAGGTCGGCGCCACGCCCCACGACCGCCACCACCCGGCCGCCGTTGGTCGCGTAGCCACCGGGGACGTGGGCAGCCGTCCCGGCATGGAACACAAGCGCACCGCCGGCGGCCGCGGCATCCAGCCCCTCGATCAGATCGCCTCGCCGAGGATCCTCCGGGTAGCCCGCGGCGGCGAGCACGATGGTGACCGCGGCCTCCGTTCGGGCCGGCAGGATCGCGGGCACGTCCGCGGGCAGCTCACCGTTCGCGGCAGCAAGCAGCAGCGGGGCGAGGTCCATGGCGACGCGCGGCAGGATGGCCTGCGCCTCCGGATCGCCCAGCCGGACGTTGATCTCGAGCAGCACGGTCCCGTCCCCCGTGAGCATCAGGCCCGCGTACAGGAAGCCGCGGAACGGGCTGCCCCGGCGGGCCATCTCGGCGAGGATCGGCTGGTGGAC
Organism: Candidatus Limnocylindrales bacterium; assembly: GCA_036508975.1. Taxonomy (GTDB): domain Bacteria; phylum Chloroflexota; class Limnocylindria; order Limnocylindrales; family CSP1-4; genus CAIXZV01. Next base: position 6,805 of record DATCGK010000093.1, on the reverse strand, counting down.
GGTCTCGAGGACGCACTCGATAGCCTCGTCATCGAGGTCGGGCAGCGGCGAGTAGGCACCCATCCCCCCGGTGTTCGGACCGGCGTCGCCGTCGAGCAGCCGCTTGTGGTCGCGCGCGGCAGGCAGCGCCACGGCACGCCGGCCATCGCAGATGGCGATCACGCTGGCCTCGCGACCGGACAGCCGCTCCTCGATCACCAGCGCCGAGGTATCCGCGGAGTGCCCGGCCAGGAACGACGGCAGGAGCTCGCGCGCCTGCGCCTCCGACTCAGTCACCACCACGCCCTTGCCGGCGGCCAGGCCATCGGCCTTGAGAACGACGCCCGCGCCGGCCTCGCCCAGCTCCCGGACGAAGGCGAGCGCCGCGTCCGTCTCGCCGCCGGCGAAGGAACGCGCCCGGGCCATGCGCACGCCGGCGGCGCGCGCGACATCGTGGCAGTACGTCTTGGAGGTCTCCAGGCGCGCGGCCGCCCGGGTCGGGCCGCAGACGGCGATCCCCGCGGTGCGGAGTGCGTCCGCCACGCCTACCGACAGGGGCGCCTCGGGTCCGACCACGACGAGGTCCACGGCGGACGCCCTCGCGATCGCCACCACGGCGGCCGGATCGAGCGGGTCGACGGCCACCGTCCGCACGCCCGGTTCCGTGGCGATCCCCGCGCTCCCGGGCGCGACGAGCACCTCGGAGATCCCGACCTCGTGGGCCAGCTTCCAGGCGATGGCGTGCTCCCGGCCGCCGCCGCCGAGGATCAGGACGCGGGCGGGCATCTCGTGGGGCATCGGCGTCTCCGTCGTCCTACGCGGGCGTCGGCGGGCGGCGGCGCATCGGCCGCCAGGCGCGCTCGATGGTCTGGGTGCGCTCCGGCCCCACCGACACGAACACGATCGGCACGCCCGCGTGCTCCTCGAGCGCCGTCACGTAGCGTCGGGCGTTCTCGGGCAGGTCCGCCAGCGAGCGGACAGTGTGGATCGGCTCCTCCCAGCCCGCGAAATCCTCGTAGATGGGGGTGGCACGCGCGAGGGCGGCGCCGGACGACGGCCACGTCTCGACCCGCCTGCCGTCGATCTCGTAGGCGACGCACAGCTTGATCGTCTCGATCCCGGACAGGATATCGAGCTTGTTGAGGACGATGGCGCTGTTGGAGTTGACGGCGACCGCGTACCGGAGCGGCACCGTGTCGAACCAGCCGACGCGGCGGGGGCGCCCGGTCACGGTACCGAACTCCCGGCCGCGCTCCGCGATGCCGCGGCCGATGTCGTCGAACAGCTCGGTCGGGAACGGCCCGGAGCCCACGCGCGTGGAGTAGGCCTTCATGACGCCGATGACCTCGTCCACCTGGAGCGGGCCGATGCCGCCGCCGGTGCAGGCGCCGCCCGCGACCGGGTTGGACGAGGTGACGAACGGGTAGCTGCCGTGGTCAAGGTCGAGGAGCGTGCCCTGCGCGCCCTCGAAGAGGACGTGGTCCCCGCGCCGGAGCGCGTCCTGGACCAGCCAGGTGCTGTCGTCGAGGTGCGGGCGCAGGCGCTCGCCCCAGGCCAGGCACTGCGCCACGAGCGGCTCGACCTCGAAGGTGTCCGTGCCCATGGCCGCGAGCAGCAGGTTCTTGTCTACCAGGGCGCGGGTGATGCGCTCGCGGAGCGTGGGCTCGTCGACCAGGTCCTCCATCCGGAGGCCCAGGCGCCAGGCGCGGTCGCCGTACGTCGGCCCGATGCCGCGCCCCGTCGTGCCCACCTTGGCTTCGGCCAGGCGGCTCTCGTTCCCCTTATCGAGGGCCACGTGGTACGGCATGATCACGTGCGCGCTGCGGCTCACCCGGACCTTGGCCACGTCGATGCCGCGACCGATGAGCATGTCCAGCTCGCGGATCAGGGTCGCGGGATTGACGACCACGCCGTTCCCGATGACCGACGTGATGTGCGGGTACATGACGCCCGACGGGCACAGCTGGAGCTTCAGCGTCTCGTCACCGACCACCACCGTGTGGCCGGCGTTGTCGCCGCCCTGGTAGCGGACGACCATGGCCACCTGTTCAGCCAGGAAGTCGGTCGTCTTTCCCTTGCCTTCGTCGCCCCATTGGAGGCCGACGATCACGGTCGCGGGCATCGCACGTCTCCGGACATGAAACGACCCCGGCCCGTGCCGGGGTCCTGGATAGACGTCTCCCGCGTCTGCCCGCCGAACGAGCGGCGGACCGGGCGAACGAAGGTGCGGTCCCGTCTCACGGGGCGGACGACGCGCCTCCCTCGAGCAATGGCCAAACCCTCCATCGCGGTCCTGGCTCCGCGCAGCCTCGAGGACCGGGCGAGTATACCGAACGGGGGGCGCCGCGACACGGGTTTGGCGGGTTGCGACTGGGTTGCGGCGTCGGTCGTGCAGCCGGCCTATTCGGCCGCCGGGACGGCAACGGGCGGCTCCATGCGGATGGCGCGCACGGATGGCACGAGGACGACGCTGAGGCACACGGCGATGTTGAGAACGGCGGCGACGGCGAGCGTCTCCGACGTTCCGATCGCTGCGGCGATCGGCCCGATCAGGACGTAGCCGATCGGGTTGAGCGCCACGGAGCCGATCCAATCAAACGAGCTGATCCGCGACAGAGCGTGTGCGGGCACGTTACGCTGGAGCGTCGTGACCCAGAGCGTGTTGCCGAGCGCGAAGCCGACGCCGACCGTGAAGGCGACCGCGGCGATCCAGCCCGGGGAGACCGGGACGGCGAGGGCGGCCAACAGCAGCCCTGCCGGCAACACGAGGAGCTGGGTGGCGACGAGCGGTCTCTTGACCCTGAGCCGCAGGGCGAACGTCCCGCCGACGACGGCGCCGGCGGATTCGACGGCCAGGATCATGCCCCAAGCCCGACCCCGCCGAGCTCCTGCTTCGCCACGAGTGGGCCGAGCACGAGCAGGGCGGGGAAGTAGGTGAGCTGGAACAGGCCGAACGAGACGACGATTGCCACGGCCCAGGAGCGCGTCACGAACTCGTGCCAGCCGTCGCGCAGATCTCGCAGGATCGACGCCGACGCGATCCGGAGGGTGGGTGCGAGGTGCATCGAGGCGGTCAGGGCGGCGGACGCGAAGAAGGTGATCGAGTCGACGGCGATCGCCGACGCCGGGCTTCCCGCCGCGACGATCAGGGCACCGATGGCGGGGCCGGCAATCGAGAGCACGCTGGCCGAGAGTTGGACGAGCGCGTTGGCTTCCTGGAGCCGCCCATCGCTCACCGCCTCCTTGACCAGCCCGAGCGTCGCGGGCCGCGAGAACGCGGCGGCGACGCCGAACACGGCCTGAGCGAGGGCGACGTTCCACACGTTGGCGTTGCCGGAGAAGAGGAGGATGGCCGTGACGACCTGGGCCGCTCCCTTCACCACGTCGGTGCTGACGAGGATCGTCCGCCGCGGGAGGCGGTCGGCAAAGACGCCGGCAAGCAGGAGGAGAACGACGATCGGGATCTCGCGGGCGAGCAGCACGATCCCGAGATCGGTGGCGCCGCCGAACTCGAGCACCGCGAAGGCGAGCGCCACCATCGCCATGCCCGAGCCGAGGGTGGACACGGTGACTGCAGCCAGGTAACGGGCGAAGCTCCACTCGTGGAGCACCTCGAGGGACCGTGGCAGTCGCACGGTTCGAGTCTACGTGGAGGCGCGGGCGACCGCCCCGGCTCGACGCTGGAGCACGGCCGTCCGCCGTACGGGGACGTGAGCGAGCCCGGCCCGAGGTTGGTGAGGCCCGACAAAGCCCGCGATAAGCGCCCGTGAAGCGCTCGTCGCTAGGGTTCGCGGTGCCCGGTGAGGTCGCCGGCCAGACGGGTCTGTCGCCCCAGGTGGGGCTCGGATCCGGGGCTGGCGCCCCAATCCGCCCGCCGGACATCGTTGCCCGCCGCACACGCAGGATCGGCCGCATGGAGGCGCGCCCCGGGCGCGTCGCGGTCCGATCGAAAGGAGACACGGACCATGAACAGGGTCCTCCTCACCGGCCGCCTCACCCGCGACCCGGAGGTCCGCACGACCGCCGGCGGCAAGGCGGTCGCCAGCTTCGCCGTAGCCACGCACGAGTACGTGGGCGGCGGCAAGGAGAAGTCTGAGTTCCACAACGTCGTGGCCTGGGACCGCCTGGCCGAGACCTGTGGCCGCTACCTCGGCAAGGGCCAGCAGGTAGCGCTCGAGGGCCGGCTCCAGACGCGCTCCTGGGACGACGAGGCCGGCAAGCGGCACTGGAAAACCGAGATCGTGGCCAGCAGCGTCGAGATGCTGTCGGGTCGCCGCAAGAAGGACTACGCGGCGGAGACCGCGGCGTCCGCTCTCGAGGCACAGGCGCTTGCGGCGGGCATCGCTCCGGACGCGGGAGAGCCCATCGCCGACGACTCCGGCTTCGCCGTGGTCCCGGGCGGCGATGATGACGAGGAGGAGGACGAGCTCCTCGAGGAGGCCGTCGCGGCCTGACGTCCTTCTCTTCCCAGCTCGGCGGCGGTGCGGCATCCCCCTCCCGCGCCGCCGCCGATGCTCGCTCCCCTGCGTTGACGCGGTAGTTGTGTCTGACATAATGAGGGGATGATGTGGCGCTCATCTTCCGGGGATCGGCGAGCAGACACGGGATCAGCCACGATCGCGCCACGTTCGTCATCAGGGACTGCCGGTGTCCGCTCATTGCTCCGGACCCGGATCGCGAGGAAGCTGACGTGCTGGTATTCCTCGGGCCGGACGCCAACGGCGTCCCCCTCGAGGTCGTCGGTATCGAGGTGGTCCGCGGAGACCTCGTCGTGATCCACGCGATGCGGGTGCGCAGGAAATACGCGGATGCGTACGCAGAGGTGATGGCATGCCGGTGACGACCAGGAGCGGGCGCCGGCTATCCGATGCGGACCTCGACCGACTTGCCGAGAAGGCCGAGGAGGAGCTCGATCTCACGACATGGCGGCCGCGTCGCGGTCGTCCGTTCCTGGACGACCGGGCGACCGGGCATTCTCCGCGCGTCACGGCGCGCATCCCTGCGGACCTTCGGGATCGAGCTGCAGCTCGGGCGGCGCGCGAGGGCCGGACGATGAGCGAGGTCGTGCGCGGTCTGCTCGAGGACTACGCCCCCGAGCCGCCGCATGCGCAGAGCGCACGCCGGCGATAGGGTTCCGCGGCCGACTCGCATTCGCCGGTCGTGCACTACGTCGCCGGGGTCCGCAGCTCGAAGAACGAGATGGCGATGATCAGGTAGACCAGCGTCAGCAGAGCCCCCTCCAGCCAGTTCGACTCCCCGTCCAGCGCCACCAGCGCGCTGATGCCGACGGCCACCCCGACCGCGGCGATCTCGAGCGGCTGGAACACCAGGTCCATCGGCTGGCCGACGACCACGCCCAGCAGCACCAGCACGGGAGCCACGAACAGCGCCACCTGGAGCGAGGACCCGAAGGCGACGGCCATCGAGAACTCGATCTTGTTCCGGTACGCGAGCTGGACCGCGACCAGGTGCTCGGCAAGGTTGCCGATGGTCGGGATCAGGATCACGCCCACGAACAGCTCGGACAGGCCGAACTGCGCGATGAACGGCTGGATCGAGCCGACGAGGATCTCCGAGAGCAGCGCCAGCAACGCGGCGGCGACCAGCAGGACGCCCACGGCCGTGCGGCCGCTCCACGCAGGACCCGCGTGTCCCCCGGGGTCGTCGTGGCCGCCGAGGGTCCGTTCCGGGTTGGTGAACTGCCAGACGAGGGCCAGACCATAGCCGATCATCAGGACGATCGCGATCGGGACGGACTCCTCGACGCGCTGCGCCTGCGTCGCCTGGCTGCTCGCGGCAAACACCGCGGGGATGAACAGGCCCACGGCGGCGAGGACCAGCAGCGCGGCGTTGGAGCCTGCGATCCGCTGGCTGAACGTCTGGAGCCCGTTCTTCAGGCCGCCGGTGAGGATCGCCGCCCCGAGGACCAGCAGCAGGTTGCCGATGATCGAGCCGGTGAGCGACGCCTTGACCACCGTGATCAGCCCGGCCTGGAGGGCGAAGAAGGCGATGATCAGCTCGGCGATATTGCCGAAGGTCGCGTTGAGGACGCCACCGACCTGGGGTCCGGTGATCGCCCCGAGGCGCTCCGTGGACAGCCCCACGATCCAGGCGAGGCCGAGGATCCCGATGGCGGAGACGAGGAAGACCGCCGCCCCCTCGACGCGGAGGCTGAACTCCAAGCCGATGGCCAGCGCGGACACGCCGAGGGTGCCGAGGATCGCGACCCGGGCGAAGGTGCCGAGGACCCCGAGGACGGGGATGCGGGAGGTGGCGGCAGGACCGGGGGCGGGCGGCATGCTCACGCCATCCTACGGGCGGAGCGGCGGCCCGGGCGGGGCGCTCGTGACGTCATCGCCGCCGTCACCGGTGGTCGCGTACAGGGCGCGCCGCGGGACGCCGGTCTCACGGGACACGCGCCGGGCCGCCTCGCCGCGGGCGGTCCCCTCGTCCACGAGCCGCTGGACAGCCGCGCGGGCCGCCGCGATCACGGCGTCGCGGGCCTCGCCGCCGGTCCGCCCCCCGGCCGCATCCGATGCCGCCGCGCCGGCCCGGTCCCCTGCCCCGCTCGCCCAGCCGACCATGATCACGATCTCGCCGCGCGCCGGGATGCTGCCGTCGTCCGCCTGCGAGGCCAGCTCGCCCAGCGACCCGCGGACCACCTGCTCGTGCAGCTTGGTGAGCTCCCGGCAGACGGCACCGGGGCGGTCCGATCCGCAAGCCGCCACCAGGTCCCGGAGGGTCGCCGCCAGGCGGGTCGGCGCCTCGAACAGCACGCTCCCGCGCTCGTCCGACGCCAGCTGCTCCAGCCGCTCCCGCCGCTCCC
>DATCGK010000092.1:0-16375 GCA_036508975.1 Candidatus Limnocylindrales bacterium | reverse complement strand
GGCTCGGCGCACCGGGGCGGGGCAGCCGGTCCGCGATCGGGTCCAGCGCCGCCACCGCCCGCGCCAGCACGGCCGTCTCGTCGCCGGTCGCGTCCACGATGACGTAACGATCCGGCTCCGCCACCGCGAACCCGAGGAACGCCGCTCGCACGCGCTCGTGGTAGGCGAGGTCCTGGTAGGCCTCGAAACGCGTCTGCTCGTCTGCCTTGCGCCTGAGACCGACCTCCACGGGGAGGTCCAGCAGGATCGTCAGGTCCGGCACCAGGCCACCGGTCGCGAAGTGCTGAACGGCCCGCAGCTCGTCCATCGGCACCCCGGAACCCGAGCCCTGGTACGCCAGCGAGGAGTCCGCGTAGCGGTCGCACAGGACCACGGCGCCGCGCTCCAGTGCGGGCAGGATGACCTCGTCCACGTGCTGCGCCCGCGACGCGGCGAAGAGCAGGGCGTCCGCGCGGCCGGTGTGGTCGATCCGGGGCTCGGTGTCCAGGAGGAGGCGGCGGATCTGCTCGCCCAGGGGGGTGGAGCCGGGCTCCCTCGTCGTGACGACATTGCAGCCGCGCGCCCGCAGGACCGCGGCCAGGTGCGGCATGAGGCTGGACTTGCCGGACCCGTCCGGGCCTTCGAGGGTGATGAAGACGCCCCGCGGGGCGGCGGCGGTGGACACGGGCTCGAGTGTAGGCGATGGGCTCGCGTCATCGGGAGCACCCCGGTACAAGGGGATCGCCGCATCGCCGGCCGAACGGTCAGGCGTCGGCGAGTGGATACGCACATCGCCGACGCGCCGAGGAGCGGCGCGATACCCTCCGAGGCGATGCGAGACCTGACGAGCCGTGCCCTCGACACGGCCACCGCGCTTGGTGCCACGTACGCGGACGTGCGCGTGGTCCGGCGACTCGAGGAGTCGATCAACATCAAGTCCACGCGCGTGGAGGGCGTCCAGTCCGGCGAGAGCGAGGGCTTCGGCGTCCGCGTCCTGGTCGACGGTGCCTGGGGGTTCGCCGCCAGCCACGAGCTCACCGCGGCGGAGGCGGACCGCGTCGCCGGCAAGGCGGTCCGGATCGCGAAGGCGAGTGCCACGACCGTGCGCAACCCGGTCGTGCTGGACAACCGTCCCCCTGCCCATGGCCGCTTCGAGACCCCCGTCGCGGAGGACCCGTTCCAGGTCCCCCTGGAGCGCAAGATCGCGGACCTGCTTGCCGCGGATCGCGCGATGCACGCAGTCAAGGGCGTCGCCTGGACGGAGTCGATGTACGCCGCGCAGCGCGAGTGGAAGACCTTCGCCGCCTCCGACGGCAGCTACACCGAGCAGGTGATCACCCACATCGGCGGCGGCCTGGAGGCCAACGCGATCGAGGGTGACGAGCACCAGCGCCGGAGCTGGCCGGACAACGGCGGTGCCTGGGCGTCGGCCGGCTACGAGTGGATCCGGGGCCTGCAACTGGCGGACAACGCGGAGCGGACCGCGGCAGAGGCCGTGGAGCTGCTGACCGCCCCTCCCCTCCCCGCGGGCACGCGGACGATCCTGCTACACCCGAGCCAGCTGTACATGCAGGTCCACGAGAGCTGCGGCCACCCGACGGAGCTCGATCGCGCCTTCGGCAGCGAGGCCAGCTACGCGGGCACCAGCTTCCTCACGCCCGACATGCTCGGCGGCTTCCGCTACGGCTCGGACCTGTGCGACATCGTGGCCGACGCCACGGTCCCGGGCGGCCTGGGCACCTTCGGCTGGGACGACGAGGGCGTCGCGGCCCAGCAGGTCCACCTCGTGAAGGAGGGCATGTTCACCGGCTATCTCAGCTCCCGCGAGACGGCCCCCCGGATCGGGCGCCAGAGCGGCGGGGCGATGCGCGCCGACGGCTGGAACCGGATCCCGCTGATCCGGATGACGAACGTGAACCTGCTGCCCAAGCCGGGCATGAGCTTCGAGGACATCCTGGCCGACACGGACGACGGCCTGCTGTTCGAGACGAACCGCAGCTGGTCGATCGACGACCGGCGCCTGAACTTCCAGTTCGGCACGGAGATCTGCCGCGAGGTCAAGGGCGGCAAGGTGGGGCGGCTGTTCCGAAACGGGACCTACACCGGCATCACGTACGAGTTGTGGCGCTCGATGGATGCCGTTGGTGACGCCTCGTCCTGGCGGATGTGGGGCACGCCGAACTGCGGCAAGGGCGAGCCGGGCCAGACCGGGCACGTGGGGCACGGGGTCTCGGGGGCCCGGTTCCGCAACGTGCGCGTGGGAGTGGTGGCATGAGCGTGCGAGACGGCACGGGTGCGGATCCGGCCGGGGCGCTCCGCCTCGCGGAGGACGTCGTCCGGCTGGCCGGAGCGGCGGGCGCCACGGAGGCCGAGGCGCTGGTGGTGCGCGGGGAGTCGTCCCTCACCCGCTTCGCCAACAGCGAGATCCACCAGAACGTCTCCAGCGCCGAGGTCCTCGTCAACCTTCGACTCGTCCGGGGCCGTCGCGTCGCGGTCGCGTCCACCGGCCGCACGGATTCCGAGGGCATCCGGGCGCTGGTCGAACGGGCCGCCGCCATCGCGGCGAACGTCGAGGAGCTGGAGGACTGGCCGGGGCTGCCCGATGCGGAGGGCTCCGACGCCCTGGAGATCGCCTGGTCCGAAGGAACCGCGGACGCCAGCCCGGAGCTGCGGGCGGATGGGGCGAAGGCCGTCATCGCCGCGGCGGACGCGGCCGGCGTCACCGCGTTCGGCTCGTTCTCCACGGACGCGGAGGCCATCGCGGTCGCCAACTCCAAGGGGATCCGGGCCGCCGAGCGCCGGACGACGTCACAGCTCCTCACCGTCTCGATGGGACCGGGCAACGGGACCGGCTACGCGGAGCGGTGCGCGATCGACGCAACCACGATTGACGCCGGAGCCGTCGGCCGGGAGTCCGCCGAGCGAGCACGCGCCAGCGCCAACCCCGTGGCCATCGACCCCGGAGACTACCCCGTCGTCCTGCACCACTACGCCGTGGTGGACCTGCTGGACATGCTCGGGTACCTCGGCTTCTCGGCCCTCGCCGTCCAGGAGGACCGCTCGTTCTGGGAGGCCGGTCGCCGCGTGGGCTCGCCGCTCGTCACGATCACCGACGACGGGCGCGACCCTGCCGGCCTGCCGATGAGCTTCGACGCCGAGGGCGTGCCCAAGCAGCGCCTGTCGCTCCTGGACGCCGGCGTCTGCCGGGACCTCGCCTTCGACCAGCAGACCGGCGCCCGAGCCGGTCGCGCCTCCTCTGGCCACGGGCTCCCGGCCCCCAACCCGTATGGCCCGTTCCCTACCAACATGGTCATGAGCGCGGGTGACGCGTCCATGGAGGACCTTATCGGGGGGCTGGATCGCGGGCTCCTGGTCACCCGGTTCCACTACACGAACCCGGTCCACTCCAAGAAGGTGATCATCACGGGCATGACCCGGGACGGGACCTTCCTGGTGGAGGGCGGCAGGATCGTCGGGCCGGTGCGGAACCTGCGCTTCACGATGTCGTACCTCGACGCGCTGGCGAACGTGGAGGCCGTGAGCCGTGAGCGGCGCTGCATCCGCGGGATGCTGGGCGGGAGCGTTGTGCCGTCGCTGCGGCTGTCCTCGTTCTCGTTCACCGGCGCGACGGCGGCCGGGTAGGCGCGGGCGATGGGGAGCCGCGACGGCGCAGGGTCGGACCTCACGATCTACGCGGAGGCGGACGGCACCATCACGGTGGACGTCGGCCAGCGGTTCGTGGCCGTGGACGGCGATGACCTTGAACGGATCCTGGACCGGCTGGCCGCGGACGGCGGCACGCTGCGCCTGCTGGGCGGGACCGGGCGCGCCGACGACGGCGACGAGTCCCCGGAGCACGAGAGCGACCCGGCGATGGGCGCCGCCGGGTACGTGCTGGCGCTCGCCCACGCCCGCGGGCTGACGGTGATCCGCGAGGAGTAGCGGACCTGCGGCGATTCGGCAGCGCGTGATGCGTCATCTCGCGCGCCGGGATCAACGGGATCACCCCGCCGCAACCGGTCTCGGGGGGGCACGCCGGTCGCGACGGGGTGTGGAGAGTTCGTTTCCTGCCGGCCTGGTCGGTCGCCCGCCCGGCGATCCCGGCCTTCAGCGGTCAGCGGCGGCCCTCAGGCCGTGGGTCTCGGCGGATGGTCGTTGGCGTCTGGTTCCGCGGAAGGATCGGGGCTGCGGGCGGGGCTGCGGAGCGCCATGCTCGCCATGAGCGGACCGACGATCCCTGCGACGAACAGGCCACCCGCGATCAGCGACCCGATCGCCACCGTCCGGAAGGCCGGGCCACGACCGCGCGTTTCGTCGGTCATGGACGTGACCTCGGCCGTGTCCTCGAGCTGGAATGGACGTCGACGCAGGTTCGTGATCGAACCCTCCATGTCGAACGCTCCGTCTGGCTGGTGAGGCCGGCGCCCGGTCTCGGTGCGGTGGGTCGCTGGTTGCAGCCCGTGAACGGAGACTGCGCCCGGATACCTTTCGATCGCATGACGGCCGCGGGCGCCCGTGGAAGAAGTCGCGGCAGCACGACACGGCCGCGAGCCGGGACGGGCGAATCGGCCGTTGACGCTGCCCCACCTGTCACGGACGATCACGGGAGACGTCAGATGGGAGGACTCACGCGCGGACCGCTCGGATCGGTCTGTGGCGCTCGGTACGGGAAGCGGGTCGGATGAACCTCTATGCAACGAAGGGTGCCGTCAACGCCCGCCTGGTGCCCCTCGTGGACCGGCTCGCGAAGGCGGGTGTCACCCCGGACCAGGTGACGCTCGCGGCCGTGCCGGTCGCCGTGCTCGGCGGGGCGTGCCTCCTGCTCTCGACGTCCCTGCCGGCCCTGCTCCTCGCCGTTCCGCTGCTCGTCGTGCTGCGGCTCGTCCTCAACCTGATCGACGGCAACATGGCGCGCCGGACCGGGAAGATCCACCCGCGGGGCGAGCTCTACAACGAGCTGGGCGACCGGCTGGCGGATGTCGCGTTGCTGGCGCCGGTCGCGTTCCTGCCGGGCGCCTCGCCACAGATCGTCCTGCTCGGCGTCCTGGTGGGCGTGATGGCGTCGTACGTGGGGATCACGGCCAGGGCCGCGGGAGGAGAGCGGATCTACCGCGGGATCCTGTCCAAGCCGGGCCGGATGGCGCTCCTCGTGGCCTGCAGCCTGTGGGCGTTCATCGCCGGGCCGGCCGACACCCTCGCCTGGACGGTCTTCGGCCCGATCCTCCTCGTCGGCACGACGCTCACCCTGTTGGAGCGGATCGTCGTGGCGGTCCGGCGCCTGCCGTAGGGGCCGCCGATGCCGCAGCTCTCCGAGCTCTCCCCTCTCGACGCCGCCTCGCTGGTCCTGGTGGTCGGCGCGTTGCTGGGCCTGGCCGGCGCCTCGCTGTACGCGATCGCGCGACGCGGGCGGGCCACCGGCCTGACACCGCGCATGTCGCTCCAGCGAGCGGGCTCCTACGTGGGCCTGGCGGTCGTGCTGCTGGTCGCCGCCCGGGCCGGTGTCCCGGGCATCACCGTCCTGTTCGGCCTCCTCGCGACGCTCGGCCTCCTCGAGTGGGCGCAGATGTTCGACCTCCCTGCCCACCACCGCATCGCGGTGATCATCGCGAACGCGGTGATCTTCGGCGCCATCGCCGTCGGCGGGGTGGGCGGCGTGGACTGGCTCGTGGCGGGCATCGTGCTGGTGGGCGCCGTGTGGCCGGTGATCCGGGCGGACACCGGGCGGGCCATCCGCGACCTCGGGATGGCGGCCGTGGGCATGGTCCTGGTCTCCGTGCTGCTCGTGCATGCCGTGGCGCTGGCGGAGGAGGACGGCGAGGCCGGGATAGCGCTCGTGCTCGCCCTCGCGGTCGCGTGCGCGTTCTCGGACGTCGGGGCGTTCGTCGTGGGGCGGACGTTCGGCCGGACCCCGCTTGCGCCGCGCCTGTCGCCGAACAAGACCCTCGAGGGCGTCATCGGCAACGTCATCGGCGCGGCGGTCGGGCTGATCCCGTTCCTGCCCGCGCTCGTGCCCACGTACGGTCTCCCGTTCGTGGTTGCGCTGGTGCCGCTGGTGGCCTGCGGCTCACTCTGGGGCGACCTGCTCGAGAGCGCTGCCAAGCGCGAGGCGGGGGTAAAGGATGCGGGGCACTGGCTGCCGGGGTTCGGCGGGATCCTGGACCGGATCGATTCGCTGCTGATCACGGTGGCGCTCGGGTACTGGATCACACGCCTGTGGGGGGCCGGGTGATGGACGCGATGCCCGAGCCGCAGCCGCAGCAGGAGCCGATGCCCGAGCCGGAACCGAAGCGGCCGCCCGCCGCGGGCAAGATCATCCGTCCGCACGGCTGGCAGTTCTCGCCTGTCGCCTGCTTCGCGCGCGAGGTCACGGCGCGTTTCGTCGGACCGTTCCTCGGGTACTTCCTGCGCGGACCGAAAGTCGTCGGCGCCGAGCACCTGGCGGAGCTGGAGGTCCCGGCGATCATCTGCCCGCCCCACGCCAGCCACTTCGACTTCTCCGCGATGCGGCTCGCGCTCGGCCCGCGCTACCGGCGGCGGCTGTCGGCGGCGGCGGCAGCCGACTACTTCACGGCCAGCCGCAAGCGCTGGTTCTTCGCCGCCTGGCTCGGCTCGTTCGCGTTCAAACGCGCCGGGAAGGGCGACGATTCGTTCGCCGTGGCCTCGGGCCTCCTGGACGCGGGCTGGAACGTGCTGATCTTCCCCGAGGGGACACGGAGCATGACCGGCCAGATCGCACCGTTCCGCCCCGGCGCCGGGCTGCTGGCGGTGCACACCGGACGCCAGGTGCTGCCGGTGAAGATCGTCGGGATTGCCGCCGTCCTGCCCAAGGGGGCGCGTCGCCCGCACCGGGCGCCGGTGGAGGTGCGGTTCGGGGCGCCGATGCGGGCCCTGCCCGGCGAGCATGCCCGGGAGTTCACGGCCCGGCTCGAGGCCGTCGTTCGGGCGCTCTGACCCGCCTCAGCTCCAGTAGATCGCGTACAGGACCAGGTAGGCGATCGCGTACGTGGCAAGCACCAGGCGGTCATGGCGGCGCAGGAAGCCTGGCGCGACCCACCCCAGCGCGGCGAGGAGCAGCAACACCGGCCCGATCCGCGTGATCCGGTTCAGCACCGCTCCCACCGCCAGCGCGAGCGGGGTCGCCGGACCAGTCGCCCAGGCGAGCGTATAGACCTTGAGCGGCGTGCCGGGTCCCACCAGGGCGATGGAGGCAGGGTTGCCGGCGGCGACGGTGTCCCGTGCCGCAGCGATCATCGTGTGATCGATGCCGGGCAGCGCCAGGAGCATGGATTCGACGGCGCCGGGCGCGGCGAGGCTGAGCAGGTAGAGGACCGCGGTGCCGGCCAGGGCTCCCGCCACGAGCGCCGCGAACAGCGCGAGCGCGCGGCGCGGGACAACCAGCGCAAGGAGCCCGATCGCCACGTCCGGGATGATCGGGAAGACGATGGCCTCGGCGAACGCCCACACCCCCACCAGCACCAGGCCCGCGCGGCCGGAGGCGATCCACTGGAGGCGCCGGAAGGGACGCGGGATTGGCCGGTCGGCAAAGCCGCTCATGGCGACATCGTGGCGTGTCGCCCTGGTCCGCGCCGGACGAATCAACGATGAGCCCCGGCTCAACGCGTGATGGTAGACATCTATCTTCTACATGGTAGACTTCTACCCGTGAGCCTGAACATCAAGAACGAGGAGACGGTCCGGCTGGTCAGGGAGCTCGCCGCCGTGCTGGACGTGTCCCTGACCGCCGCCATCACGGACGCCGTTCGCGCCCGGCTGGACCAGGTGCGCGCCGAGCGCGTGGAGCCTGCCTTCGACGTCGAGGCGGTGCTCGAGATGTGGGGAGCGATCGGCGATCGCCTGGGGCACGACTATCTGAGCCAGGACTTCGACGCTCTGCTGTACGACGACATGGGGCTGCCGAAGTGATCATCGATACCTCGGTCCTGGTGGCCCTCATCCTGCGTGAGCCGGAAGCGGTCCCGTTCACACTGGCGATGGCGGCAGCGCCGGTGCGACGTCTCTCCGCCGCGAGCTATGTCGAGCTGGCCGCCGTGATCGATGGACGGCAGGATCCCGTCCTCTCAAATGCCCTCGACGCCTCGATCCGCGCTTCGCGGATCGAGGTCGTGCCGTTCACCGTCGAGCAGGCGCGGATTGCCAGGGTCGCGTATCAGCAGTTCGGGCGCGGCTCCGAGCACCCGGCGAGGCTCAACATCGGGGACTGCTTCGCCTACGCCCTCGCGCGCGATCTCGGGGAACCGCTCCTGTTCAAGGGCGACGACTTCGCCCGGACCGACATCGAGCTCGTCATCGAGCCGGTCAGGAGCCGGCGCTTGAGCGAGGTCGTGGCGGCCTACGTAGCCGGATCCGGCTGACGCTCCGCGCTCGCGCCCAGGCCGATCCACGAGGCCACTGCTCGCGGTTTCTCAGGCAAGCCCTAGGAACCGGTCCACCAGCCGCCGCTCCCAGAACGTCCGGATGAGCAGCACCCACGCCGCCACCGCGACGGCCACGATCAGCGCCTCACGCGGTCCCGGGACGACCAGCTGGAAGAACCCCCGTGCCGGTGGGACGGCCAGCGTCACCACGTACCCGATCGCCAGCCCGATCGCCAGCAGAGCGGGCCGCCGGTCGCCCGTCATCGGCTCCACGACCGCGAACCACGGGACCGGCGGTTCGACGAACAGGATCAGGAACAGCCCGGAGAACACGAGGAACGAGGTCAGCACGGTCCGTGCGTCCCGGCCGGCCGCACCGGCGTTGGACGCGTCCGGGGCGTACAGGGCGAACACGCCGTAGAACACGATCAGCCCGACGAGGCTGGAGACGACCGCCGCCGGGACCACGAAGCGTGCGAGCGTTCGGCCGAGGCTGTCGCGCACCCGCCGCCCGGGTTGGGCCCAGACCGCGAGCAGCGCGCTCGGGATGCCCACCGTGAACACGGTGAGCGCGGAGGCGTTGCGCAGCTCGATCGGGAACGCGACCACGACCAGCGAGCTCACGACGACCAGCCCCACCGTCGCGATCCGGGTCATGAACAGCTTGAGGATGTCCTGCATCCCGTTGAGGATCCGCTGGCCCTCGCCCACGGCCTGGGCCACGGCCGCGAACGAGTCCCCCATCAGCACGAGGTCGGCCACCCCGCGCGTCGCCTGGCTGCCGCTGCCCATCGCGATCGCCAGGTTGGCCTTCTTGAGCGAGAGGACGTCATTCACGCCGTCGCCGATCATCGCCACGTAGTGGCCGCCGGCCCGCAGCGCGTCCACGAGCCGCTCCTTCTGCGCGGGCGTGATCCGGCCGAACACCACGGTGTGGTCGGCGGCCGTGACGAGGGACGCGTCGTCCATTGCCTCCAGCTCGGGACCGGAGAGGGAGGGGATCTCGGGTCCCAGGCCGGCCTGGCGGGCGAGGGCGACCACCGTCTCCGGGTCGTCGCCGGAGATGATCTTCACGGCGACGCCGCTGTCCATGAACGAGCGCAGCGTGGCGGCGGCTTCGTCGCGCAGCTCGTCGGCCAGGGAAACCAGGCCCAGCGCGCGCATCCCGTGCGGGAGGGTGGCCTTCGAATCGTCGTCCCCGACGTCGGGCAGCGCGGCGGGGTCCGGGTGCGTGGCGACGAGCAGGACGCGCAGGCCACTGGCGGTCCAGCGGGCGGTCTGCTCCCGGAGCTCCTCCCAGGCCTCCGCCTCGCCGTCCGGGCCCTGGGCCAGGTACGGGTGCAGGAACGTGGCGGCGCCGAACGCGACGATGCCCGGCAGCCCGGCAGCGCCGAGGTCATCTCCGTCATGTGGGTCCTGCCCTTCGGGCGCGAGATCCCCGCCGGGCGCGCCGGCTGCAGCGGGCTCGAATGCACAAGCGCTCCACTTGCGGGCGGACGAGAAGGGCACCTCCCCGGCGAGCGGGCGGGGCGCTACCGGCCAGCGGGCGGCGATGGCACCGCTCGTCTGGTTGCGGGCGGTCGCGCTGGCCGCCAGTGCGGCGACGGCGGCGATCACCTCGTCCTCGGCTGCGCCACCGAGGCCGGCCACGGCTTCGACGGACAGCCTGTTCGCGGTCAGCGTCCCGGTCTTGTCCAGGCACAGCACGTCAACGTGGCTGAGGCTCTCGATGGCGTTCGACTGCTGGACCAAGGCGCCGAACCGGATGATCCGGACCGCTCCGAGGGCGTAGGCGACGGCGATCGAGACGAACAGGCCGTTCGGGACGAGACCGGCCAACAGGGTGGCGTTCGCCACCACGTCCCCCAGGATGGCGGACTGCACCAGGCCGCGGACGACGAGCAGGACCTCGAGGTACAGGACGATCCCGAGGACCACGCGGATGACGAGGTTGATCTCGGCCTGGAGCGGGGTGATGACCCGGCGAAAGGAGCGGGCCCCGGCAGTGATCAGGTTCGCGAAGCTGGCGTTCTGCACCTTCTCCGCCACGTACCGGGCGGATCCCGTGGTCGCGAACGAGCCGCTGAAGACCTCGTCGCCGGGGCGCTTGCGGACGACGTCGGACTCGCCCGTCAGCTGGCTCTCGTCCAGACCGGCGGCGCCCGTCACCATGCGGCCATCCAGGACCACCTGGTCGCCGGCCTCGAGCGCGATCAGGTCGCCGAGCACGAGGTCGTCCGGCGAGACCTGCACCAGCTCACCGTTCCTGACGGCCGCCGCCGTGGGGCGCGTCAGGAGGGCGATCCGGTCCAGGGTCCGCTTGGCCCGGATCTCCTGGACGATCCCCACGAGCACGTTGGTCGAGATGACGACCAGGGACACGAGCGCGTCCATGGGCCGCCCGACCAGCACCAGGGCCAGGCCCAGCGCGAACAGGATGTTGTTGACGAACGTGAAGGTGTTCTCGCGGATGATCTGCACGTACGTGCGGGTGGTGGGCGGGGGCGGCGTGTTGCCCAGACCCGCCGCCCGACGGCGCAGCACCTCCGCCTCGTCCAGGCCGGTCGGGGGCGTGGGCGTCAACTCCGGGTGACCGGGGATGCCGGGGATCAGGGCACCATCGGTCGCGGCGACGCGGGAGGAAGTCATTGCTTGGAGGATACGACGCCCGCCGCCCGATACGGCGGCCGGGCGGCGGCCCACCGGGCGACCGAGTGGGTAGTTCCACGCATGCGGAACGATCGCGGTCGGGGACAACAGGGCCTCGGCGCCGCGCGGGTAGTTCCGCATCGCGCGCGATCGTTCCGCATGGTTGGAACGATCTGCAGGTGCACGAACCCGGGCGCGGCGGGGAAGCCGACGCGTTGGCGGAGGCCGCGCAATGCCCGCCGACGACGCGGCGAATTCGATCGTGGCCGACGTTGCCCGGCCGGCCGGGCACTACCGCCAGGCTGGCCTCGCGGCGTCGGGGTACAGCCGGACACGCCGGTACGGCTCGCGGCCGCGGGACCGCGAGACCAGGTTCGCCCGTTCGGCCATCTGGTGCTGCAGGCGGCGGATGTACGCGTTCTGCGGCGCCAGCTCCACCGGCTCCTGCTCCTTGATCACCAGCCCGATCGCCTGCTCCGTCTCGTGCAGGGCCGCCTCGCGCGGGTCCACCTCCAGCGCGAACACGGACGTCAGCGACGCCTGCATCTGTGCGATGGTGCTCGCCTTGAGAACGTAGATCGGGATCCCCCGGTCCTCCGCCTCGCGCAGCGCCGGAGGCTTCTGGCGGTACTCGCTGCGCAGGGTCATGGCCACATCCGCCTCGTCCGGCGCGCGCGCGATCACCACCGGCAGCTGCAGGTCCCTGATCGCCTGCTCCAGGCGCTTGCGGCTGATCCCGTGCGGGAAGACGCGCAGCGTGGGCAGGAGGCCGCCCTCGACGGACAGCGCCCCGGACCCGAACGACGCCTCGTCGTCCTCGTCGTCCTCGTCGTCGTCAAGGTGACTGTCGAGACCTCCATTGGGGCCGGCCCCGAATGCCGACGCGGACGCGGACCCCGTCTCGCCGGGCACCATCCGGGCGATCCGCTTCTCCTCCGCGGCCTCGAGCTCCGCGGCGTTGACCGGCCGCGTGCCCTCGTCCTCGCGCAGCGTGTTGAGCGCCCGCGCGGCCTGGTCCCGCCACGCCTTCTGGCGCGCCAGCTCCCGCGCGTCACGGGCCCGGACCTCGGCGGCCGCGGCCGCTGCCTCGGCCCGCTCCAGCGGCCCGCGATCCGCGATCTCCCCCGCGATGAACGGCCCACCGGCCACGAGCGACGATCGAGGCACCGGCAACCGGCCCGGCGCGGGTGCCGAACCCGGCGCGGGCGACCAGCCGGGCCGCCCGGCGAACCGCTCGCCCGGGAGCACGCTCAGGGTGCCCGATCGGTCCCCCTCCGGGCTGCGCGCCCCGCGATCACCGCCGCGATCGCCACCCCGGTCGGACGAGCCGCCCCGTGTGGCGCGCCAGCCACCGGACTGCCCGGGCCGATACCCAGGCCGTGCCGCGGCCGGGCCGCGATCCTCGCCGGCATATCCGCCGGTCCGATACGTCGACGCCCCGCGCCAGCCCGGCTCGCGGCCCCAGGCGCCCGCGCCGGATCCCGTGAGCCCGCTGAACCGGTCCGCGCCCCCGCCAACGGCTTCCCGAGCGGATGGCTTCGGCCGCGACTGGGAGCGGTGCACGCCCTCCTCGTCGCGCCAGCGGAGCTCTGCCGCCACCGGATCGCCCAGCAGCATCGAGTCCACGGTCTGCGCGACGTCCGAGTGGACGAGCACCTTCTCGCGGTCCTGGATCTCCACGATCACGTCGAACGTCGGCGGGGCCTTGCGCTCCAGCACGCTCTTCTGCGAGCGGCGCCGGCGCGCCTCGTCGTCGCCCAGGGTCACGCTCTGGATCCCGCCGATCAGGTCCGAGAGCGTGGGGTTGAGCATCAGGTTGTCGAGGTTGTTGCCGTGCGCGGTGCCAATCAGCTGCACGCCCCGCTCGGCGATCGTCCGGGCGGCCTGCGCCTCCAGCTCCGTCCCGATCTCGTCGATGACGATGACCTGGGGCATGTGGTTCTCAACGGCCTCGATCATCACCTGGTGCTGGAGGCTGGGCGTCCGCACCTGCATCCGCCGCGCCTTGCCGATCGCCGGGTGCGGGATGTCACCGTCACCGGCGATCTCGTTCGAGGTGTCCACCACGACCACGCGCTTGCCCTGCTCGTCGGCGAGCACGCGGGCGGCCTCGCGGAGCATCGTCGTCTTGCCGATGCCCGGCCGGCCCATGATCAGGATCGACTTCCCGCTCTCCACGAAGTCCGTGATGATCTCGATCGTCCCGTAGACCGCGCGCCCGATACGGCAGGTCAGCCCGACGACCTTGCCGCTGCGGTTCCGGATCGCACTGATCCGGTGGAGCGTGCGCTCGATGCCCGCGCGGTTGTCGTCACCGAACAGGCCGATGTGGTCCACGACGTACTGGAGGTCTGCGTCCGAGATCTCGCGGTCGAGGAGGGTTACCTCGCTCGCCGGGTAGCGGGCTTCGGGTCGCCGGCCCAGGTCGAGGACGACCTCGATCAGCGTCTCGCGATCGGGGAGTGCGTTGACGGCTGCCACGATCTCCGGCGGCAGTGCCGCCAGGAGCACGTCCAGGTCGTCGATCGTCTCCCGGTGCGGGTCCACGGATCCCACGCTGGCCTGCCCTCCTTGTGATCCGCTACCGGACGCCAGCCGGCACGAGGCGCGGCTCCTCGACGCGGACCAGGGTTTCCTTCATGAGGAGCGTGACGGTGGCGATGGCCTCGAAGCCCTCCTCCTCCAGGCGCCGGTCGATCGGCGACTCGTAGGTTCGCACGGGCGCCAGCACGCCCCGCCCGCGCAGGGACGTCGCGTCCGCCCTGGCACAGATGACGCCCAGCGCATACCGGATCAGGGGCGCCACGTCCGCCTCCGGGCGCGCCAGCACCTTGAGGTAGTGCGGCTGGTCCTCCTTGGCGACGCCCACCTGGACCAGCGCGTCCAGCTGGGTCCCGTCGCGTCCGCCGCCCGGGGCCTCCTGCACGTACCCCTCCACGTCCGCGAAGCGCAGGATCGGAGCGAGGGAGGACCGGGGCACCCGCCGCTCGCGTCCCTGGCGCTCCCAGTCAGCCATCCGGACGTCCTCGAGGCGCTGGACCGGCGCCGGTGTGACGGCGGCATAGAGGCGCGAGAGCGCGACCGCGTCCTGGGCCACGGCCGTCCGGATCCCCGCCTGGCGAGCCTCGTCGTCTGCCATCGCCGCGGGGAGGGGCTGGGCGGCCGGGCGGAACAGCACCCGCTCGTCACCGTACCGGGCAAACCCGGCCTGCATGAACAGCTCCACGTTGTCGTCGGCGTCCGCGCAGGCCACGTGGAAGCGGACCGCCCCGCGCTTCGCACCGTCGCGGAGCAGGTGCTGGACCAGGCGGAAGCGCACGTCGCCCGCGTCGAGGCCGTCCACCGCGTCCAGCTCCACCACCGTCCACTCGTCCCTCTGGCTCTCGCGCTCCACGCGGAGGAGCCCGGCGATGTGGCTGTCGCGATCGAAGACGTAGAGCACGTCGTGCGGCTGGAACGCGCCCAGCGGCAGTCGGAACAGGCTGAACATGCCGATCGGCGGGCCGGACACCGGGAGGCCCAGCGACCGCATCCCTTCGTCGCCGCCCTGGGCGAGCCTGCTGAGCTCGCCGAGCGCGGCCAGGTCCGTCAGCCGGGCCGCTCGCACCTTGCCCGTGCTTCGCGCCATGGTCGCCTCACCGTCCCTGCTGGGTGCGCCGGGTCGGGTGCGGCCGGCGGCCGCTGCCCTCGCCCGGGTCAGCATGCTCCGATGCCAGCATGGCGACCAGGCGGTGGAACCGTGTCTCGCCCGCGAGCTCCGGGTGGAACGAGGTCGCGATGATGTTCCGCTCCCGCACGGCGACGATGCGCCCGTCCGGCAGCTTCGCCAGCGCGTCCACGTCGGGCCCGACGCGCTCGATCACGGGTGCCCGGATGAACACCGCGTGCACCGGCAGCGCGCCCAGCAGCGGGACCGGGAGCTCAGTCTCGAACGAGTCCAGCTGGCGCCCGAAGGCGTTGCGCGTGACCGTCACGTCCAGCAGCGGCAGGATAGGCTCCTCATCGCCGGTGATCTCCCCGGCCAGCACGATCATCCCGGCACACGTCCCGAACAGCGGCGCGCCGCTCGCGGCCAGCTCCAGGATCGGCCCGCGCATGCCCCAGCGGTCGATGAGGCGGCGCATGGTCGTGCTCTCGCCGCCGGGCAGGATGAGCCCGGCCACGTCGTCGAGGTGCTCCGGCAGGCGCACCTCGACCGCCTCCACGCCGATGGCGCGCAGGACGGTGACATGCTCCGCGAAGGCCCCCTGCAGGGCCAGCACCCCGATCTTCATCCGGCCGGCCTCATTCTGCCGGCGCTCTGCCGACGCGGCCCCCTACCAGCCGCGGACCGCGAGGCGCTCGTTGTCCGGGATGGCTTCCATGGCGATGCCGCGCATCGGCGCGCCGAGACCCTTGGAGACCTCGGCGATGATCCGGGCGTCCTGGAAATGGGTCGTGGCCTGGACGATGGCATTCGCCATGCGCGCCGGGTCCTCGCTCTTGAAGATCCCGGAGCCCACGAACACGCCCTCGGCGCCCAGCTGCATCACCAGCGCCGCGTCTGACGGGGTGGAGATCCCGCCGGCGACGAAGTTGACGACGGGCATCCGGCCGTCGGCCGCCACCTGCTTGACCAGGTCGTACGGGGCCTGCAGCTCCTTGGCGGCGACGAACAGCTCGTCCTCGCGCATGCCCTGGAGGCGGCGGATCTCGGCAAGGACGTCGCGCAGCTGGTGGACGGCCTCGACGATGTTGCCGGTGCCGGCCTCGCCCTTCGTGCGCATCATGGCCGCGCCCTCGTTGATCCGGCGCAGAGCCTCGCCGAGGTTCCGGCAGCCGCAGACGAACGGGACCTTGAACGCGTGCTTGTCGATGTGGTTCCGCTCGTCGGCCGGGGTCAGCACCTCGGACTCGTCGATGTAGTCCACGCCCAGCGCTTCCAGCACCTGGGCCTCGACGAAGTGGCCGATGCGGGCCTTGGCCATGACCGGGATCGACACCGCGGCCATGATCCCCTCGATCACCGAGGGGTCCGACATGCGGGCGACGCCGCCGGCGGCGCGGATGTCGGCCGGGACACGCTCGAGCGCCATCACGGCGACTGCGCCGGCTTCCTCGGCGATGGCGGCGTGCTCCGGGGTGACGACGTCCATGATGACGCCGCCCTTGAGCATCTGGGCGAGGCCCATCTTGGTCGCCCACGTGGAGGTCTCGACGGACATGTCGGGTGGATCCTCAGGATCGAGCGGGAGGTCTGCCGGCCGGCCTGCCCCGGGGTCCTCGCCCGATCGGGCGCTTCGGTCGCCTCACGCTGGTCCGATTATCGCACGCAACGCGGGGACGGGCCGCCCCGAGGCCGGCGGCGGGGCTGGCCCTAGGCCGGCGGCGTG
>DATCGK010000091.1:0-8675 GCA_036508975.1 Candidatus Limnocylindrales bacterium | reverse complement strand
CATGCCGGAGCGTGAGTGGCGGCACCGCGGCAACCGACTCGCCGGGGAGCCACGGATCGTACCCGCCCCGACTCCGCGACTAGAACATGTGTCACCGCGACGCTCGCCACGTTCAGCTCGGGGCCCGAACCGCCGGTTCGGCGCCCGAGCCCCGCTCGCGCCTCGGCCGGATGACACATAGCAGAGTCGCCGGCGATGCTGAGCGGTGCTGAGCGGTGCGGCGGCAACGGGGCGGTGCTGAGCCGCGCGGGGGGAACGGGGCGGTGCTGAGCGGGGCGGGGCGGCGCCGGCGGTGCTGAGCGGCGGTGGCCGGCGGTGCTGAGCGGTACTGATCCGCGCGGGGGGAACACAGGCGGCGCATCGCGGAGTGCAGGCGCGGCGGGACGCTCAACGATTGGACCGTGTGACGAGGCTCGTCGGCGAGATTGAGAACGCGCGCAGGACGAGCGCGCCGTCGGTGGTCGCGGGGCGTTCGGGCCTTGTGTCGCCGCCTGGCACCCCCCAGAGCTGGGACGACCCAACCGGCTCTCAGCCCCAGCCGTACGGCCCGGGCTCCCGCCCCTCGAGACCCGCCAGCAGGTCCGTCTCCTGGTCCGGGGCCGGCACGCGGGACTCGCGGCGTACGAACGCCTCCCGGAACCAGAAGTCGCGCCAGGCGTCCGCGCCGAACCGCACGAACGGGTTCTCGTCGGAGATCTGCGTCACGTGGGCCTTCATCGCCGCCCAGCGACGGTCGAGCGCCGGCGTGACGTCCACCCACGCGGTGATCGTCTCGTCGGGGACGAGCATCCGGACCGCGTAGGCCTCGAACTCCGCGAGCTGCTCGGGCGTGGCGCCCTCGGGCGGGGACCAGAACGAGCGTTCGCCGATCGCCTCCATCCGCTCCTGGAGCGCGATCCGCACCGACGCGGGGATGGCCTGCTCGTAGAGCTTGGCGGGGGCCCATGGCGCCAGGCCACCCTCGGCTTCGGGCGCGCCCGTGCCGCCGTGCTCGGGCGCCAGCTGCTCCGGGTACCAGGCCGCGTCGCCGGCCCGCGCAAACGCGCCAACCGCCACGAGATGCGTCCGGATGTGGTCCGGGTGCCCGTAGCCGCCGAAGTCGTTGTAGGCCGTCATGACGTCCGGCCGGTACCGCCGCACGAGCCAGACCAGGCGCCCGATCGCCTCGTCCATGTTCGCCTGCCAGAAGGTCCGCGGGTCGCGGTTCCCGGGGCGGCCCATCATGTCCGAATCGTGGTAGCCCAGGTTCTCCCACTCGGTCACGCCGAGGGCTCCCATCGCAGCTTCCAGCTCGGCTGCCCGGATCTCGCCCAGCCGCCGGTGGTTCTCGGGCGTATCGAGCTCCGGCACGACGATGTCACCCATCTCGCCGCGGGTGCACGTGACGAGCACCACGCGACGGCCGGCATCGACCCATCGGGCCATGGTCCCGCCGGTGCCGATGACCTCGTCGTCCGGGTGGGCATGGACGGTCATGAGGGTGGGGACGTGGGCGGTGGGCTGGGACGTCTGGTCGGTCATGCGGGGATGCTATCGCCGCGCGCTACTCTGCGCCGATGACCGACTCTGCGCCGATGACCGACCAGCCCGCCAACCCGACAACCCCGGAGGCCGCCACCCCGACCACCCCGGCCCCGACCACCCCGGCCATCGCGGCCCTCGAGGCCGCCGGCATCCCGTTCGCCATCGTCCGCACCCAGATCGCGCGCAGCGCGGAGGAGAGCGCCCGGCTCCAGGGCGTGCCGCTGGGCTCGCTGCTGCGCTCAATTCTCGTCCGGCGCGCCGCCGACAGTTTCCTGTTTGTCCTCGTCCCCGGCGGGCGGCGCTTCAACTGGCCGAAGCTGCGGGCGCTCCTGGGCACGAACCGCCTCACGCTCCCGACCGAGGAGGAGGCGAAGGCCGAGACCGGCTACGCCCGCGGCGCGATCACACCCTTCGGCGCCCGGCGCGCGTGGCCGGTGATCGCAGACGCGTCGATCGAGGGGCTGGAGGTCGTGGCGATCGGCGGCGGCGCGAGGGGCGTGAACGTCCACCTGGCGCCCGAGGACCTGGTCGCGGCCACGGGTGCGCAGGTGGTGGACATCACCATCCCCGAGGAGTTGGCGCCCGAGGCACCCGTGGGCTGAGGCGGTCGTCGGACCCGGTTGCGGCCGCTACCATCGACCCATGCCCGAGACCCCTCCGCCCGGACCGCTCGCCGGCATCCGCGTCGCCGACTGCTCCACGGTCCTTGCCGGCCCCTACTGCACGATGCTGCTCGCGGACCTGGGCGCCGACGTCGTCAAGGTTGAGCCGCCTGAGGGGGACGCGACCCGCGGCTGGGGTCCGCCGTGGGTCGGTGACGAGGCGGCCGGGACGCGGACGGCGGCGTACTACCTGGCGGTCAACCGCAACAAGCGCTCCATCCGCCTCGACCTCAGGCAGGAGCCCGGGCGGGAGATCCTCCGCCGGCTCATCCGGGGATCGGACGTGTTCGTGGAGAACTTCCGGGTCGGCGGCCTGGAGCGGCTTGGCTTCGGGGACGAAGCCCTCAAGGTTCTGAACCCGGACCTCGTCCACCTGGCGATCTCCGGGTTCGGCACGGACGGCCCGGACGCGCAGAAGCCGGGGTACGACTTCGTCGTGCAGGCGGCCGGCGGGCTCATGTCGATCACGGGCGCGACGGACGACGATGGCGGCCGGCCGACGAAGGTGGGAGTTGCCATCAGCGATGTCGTGACAGGGCTGTTCGGGGCGGTGTCCGTGCTGGCGGGCCTGGTCGGGCGCGCCAGGACGACCGCGCCCGGCCAGCGGATCGACGTGAGCCTGCTCGAGTCCACCCTCGCCGTCCTGGTGAACCAGGCCCAGAACGCGTTCGTCTCCGGGCGCGCGCCCGGCCGTCTCGGCAACGCCCACCCGAACCTCGTCCCGTACGAGACGTTCCGCACGTCGGACGGGGACATCGCCGTGGCCGTGGGCAGCGAGCGCCAGTGGCCGCGCCTGTGCGAGGCGCTCGGGATCCCGGAGCTGGCCTCAGATCCCAGGTTCGTTACCAACGGCGGCCGCGTCGACCATCGTGCCGAGCTGCGCCCCATCCTCGCGGCGCGGTTCCTCGGCCGGTCCACCGGGGAGTGGCTCGCGGCCCTCGACGACGCCGAGATCCCCGCCGGCGCGATCAACGACATCCCGGCCGCGTTCGCGTCCCCGCAGGCCCGGGCGCGCGGCATGGCCGTGGACGTGGACCACCCGGTCCTCGGCGCCGTGCGCCAGGTGGGGATCCCGTTCCGGCTGTCGGCGACACCCGCGGCCATCCGCACGGCGCCCCCGCTCCTGGGCGAGCACACCCGCGAGATCCTGGCCGGGCTGGGCTACAACCCGGCCGAGATCGCGGCGCTGGCGGCGGCCGGCACCACGTGACCGCAGTCCCCGCGGCCGGTGGCGCGTGACCGCGGTCCCCGCGGCCGGCGCAAGGTGACCGCCGCCGTGGGAACCACGTGAGCGCGGCCGTCACGGCCGGCAGCTCGTGACCGCCGCCCCGACGCGGGCGGCGAGCCGCACCGCGACCCTGAGCCTCGTCGCAGCCGCCGCCCTGTGGGGCGGGATGTACGTCGTATCGGCCGGCACGTTCGACCGGATCCCGCCGATCACGCTCTGCGTCCTGCGTCTCGTCGTGGGCCTGGCCGTGCTGCTGGTCGCCTTCCGTGGCCGGATCGGCTGGGGCCGGGCGCCCAGCCGCCGGGTCGTGGCCGCCGGCGCCGTGGTCGCCGTCACCATGGTCCTGCAGTTCCAGGGGACCTCGCTCACCGGGGCCGCCGAGGCCGCCATCCTGACCACGACCACCCCCGCCTTCGTGCTCCTGTTCGGAGCCCTGCTCGAGGGCGAGCGCATCCGCCGCGTGGCCTGGGTTGGCGTCGCCGTCGCACTGGCCGGCGTGGTGGTCCTGGCCCTCAGGTCGGCAGGCGCGGAGGCAGCAGCCGGGGCGGCGCTCACGACCAGCGCCGCCGACGACCTGGTTCGCGCAACGGCCTCGCGCCTTACCGGCGACCTGATGCTGGTGGGCGCAGCGGCGACCTGGGCGCTGTTCTCGTCCATCGGCAGGCCGCTCGTCGCGGCCGTCGGCGCATTCCGGGCGATCACGCAGGCCACCGCCGTCGCCCTCCTCCTCCTGCTGCCCCTCGTCCCGCTGGAGCTGGCGGGCCAGACGCTGCCACCGCTCGAGCCCGCCACGATCGGAGCGGTCCTCTATCTCGGCATCGGCTCCACCGCCATCGGCTGGTCCCTGTGGTACCGCGGGTACGCAGCCGCACCGCCGGCCGTGTCCGCGGCCGCCTTCTTCGCCCAGCCCGTTGTCGGCGCCACGCTCGGCGTCCTCGTCCTCGGTGAGGTGCTCGGCCCCGCGTTCCTGGCCGGGTCCGCGCTCATCGCCGCAGGGGTGGTGGGGATCGGCCTGGCCGCGGGCGCCGACCATCGCCGCGACGATGCCTCGTCCCTCGCCGATGAGCCCGTCCCGTGATGCGCTCTGCCGCCAGGGCACCTCGGCGGCTGTCGTGACGGGCCCCGGCAGGGCCCCTTTCGATCCCGAGGCATTCCGCCCCGGCCCCAGGCGCGCGGACGACCGGCGCGTGGCCGTGGCCTCCGTGGTGGTCGCCGCAGGGTTCCTGCTCGTGGCGGCGGCCGCGGCTCTCGCCCGGGCGACCGGCAGCGAGACGCTCCCGCCGTGGCTCCCGCTTCACCTGGCGCTCGCCGGTGGCGCCTCGACCGCGATCGCCGGGGTGATGCCGTTCTTCGTGGCCGCGCTGGCGGCCGGGCGTCCCGCGCCGGTGCGCCTGCGGGCCGGGGCGGTGGCGCTGGTGGCGACCGGGGCGGCGCTCGTGAGCGTCCGGGGGCTGGTGCCGTCGGCCGCCGCGGTGCCCGCGATCGGGGGATGCATCTACCTCACCGGGATCGCGGCGCTGGCACTCGCCGTCCGGGCATCCGGACGCGCGGGCCTGATGATCCGGCGCCCGATCGTGACCGCCGGCTACTCGCTGGCGCTGCTGAACATCGCGATCGGGGCGACGCTGGGGACGCTGGCCGCCGCGGGGTGGCTGCCGGTGCTCGAGCGCTGGGCCGCGCTCCGGCCGGCCCATGCGTGGTCGAACGTGATCGGGTTCGTCTCGCTCGTCATCGTGTCCACGCTGCTGCACTTCCTGCCGACCGTCCTCGGGACGCGGATCGTGCCGCGGAGGAGCGCGGCACTGGCGGTCCTGGGCACGGCGCTCGCGCCGGCGCTCGTGGTGACCGGCCAGCTGACGGGGTGGGAGGCCATCGCGGGCGGGGGAGCGGTCCTGGCAGTGATCGGGGCTGGATCGCTGGTGCTGGAGGCGTCGCGCGTGTTCCGCGCCCGGGGGACCTGGACCACCGACCCGGGCTGGCACCGGATGGCGAGCGACGGGCTGCTGGCCGGGGTGGGCTGGTTCTCCGTTGGATGTGCACTGGCCTCCGGGCTGATGCTGGCGGCTGCCGTGGACCGGGTCGCCCCGGGTGAGGCATGGTCGACGCCGCTCGTCGGGGTGCCGCTGGCGATCGGCTGGGCCGTGCAGGTGCTGATCGGCTCGTGGACCCACCTGCTGCCGTCGATCGGCCCGGGCGGGCCGCGGGAGCACGGCCTCCAGCGCCAGGTCCTCGGCCGGGTGGCGACGCCCCGGTTGGTCGCGCTCAACCTCGGCGTGGTGCTGCTGGCGGTGGGCTGGCCGACGGGGTTGGGCGTCCCGGCGGCCGTCGGGACGCTGCTGGTGGCGGGGTCCGTGGTGGCGAGCGTGGGCCTGGCGGCATCGGCGCTGCGGGTGCGGGCGCGGCCCCTCCGCTGACGGCCCGCGAGCACATGCCCGGGCGTCCCTTGGTACTGCGGTCTCGTAAGGTTCAGTGGCCGATGAGCCGGCGCCGGGCGATGCGGAGGGTGCTATGCCCCACCGTGTGGGCGACCTTGGGCGTACCGGGCAATGCCGAAGTTCAGGTCCACCTTGGTGGGCGGAAGATGGTTCTTCCACTTGGCAGGAGCAGTGGTGAGGGCAGCTGCGCGGCGTTCAACAGCGCTGGATCGAGCGGCGTCCAGGACGATCCTGCATGCGACATCACGTATGGCGCCTTGGGTCCGCTGGGTGTTGCTGTCGGACCCCGTGGACTCACCACATGGACCGGCCCGAATCGGTCCTTCGCCTCCCTGATCGGCCCTTCGAGATCGGAGTCGTCCGAGATGACGAGCGCATCGTCGTACAAGCCGTCAAGGCCGTCGAGGAGCAGGTAGGTCGCGAGGTTGACGTCGGACCCCTTCTCCTCAGTCTTGAGTACTTGAACCACAGCGCTCCGTCCGGGCACGGGGTTGGCGAGGGGCATCGAGACCGGGTGCGTACGGTACTGGCCGAAGTGAACTGAGACGATCGGCTGTGTGCCGAGCGCCGTGAGGTACAGCTTCTGCCGGCCGGGAGACGTCGCGTCTCGATCGCCGTTCACGCGGGCGGTGAAGTACCGGACAGCCTCGATGTCATCGCTTGGGCGGAGGAGCTGCGCCAGCGCGACCAGGTCGAGCCACTTGCACGATGGCCGAGGCTTGAGGGCGCCGTAGTAGAGGTTGAAACCGTCTACGTAGACCCGAACACGCCCCATCCCCCACCCCTATCGCCGGAAAAGGAAAAGCCCGACGGGCGAAACCGCCGGGGCTGTAGGGCAACTATACGCCATGTTGGACACGGGATGTCAACGGTACCCCCGCCTTTCGCGGGGTCCGCAGCGCCGCGAGGACAGGCTGGACGGGCCTACGCGCCCGCCCGGGCCGATCGTGC
Source organism: Candidatus Limnocylindrales bacterium (assembly GCA_036508975.1). Classification (GTDB taxonomy): domain Bacteria; phylum Chloroflexota; class Limnocylindria; order Limnocylindrales; family CSP1-4; genus CAIXZV01. The sequence goes on along the minus strand of DATCGK010000091.1, from coordinate 1,875 downwards.
AGCACTGGACACGCACACGACACCCCCAGGAATACGGGCCGAACGGCGTTGTGCGACGGCCCCGTCTAGGCTCCCGGTTCGGCCGCCTCGACCACCGGGCGGGATGGATCCGACGCGAACAGCCGATCCTGCGTGTACTGGTAGTGGGCGCCGACCGCCGCGATCGCCCCATCGATGTCGCGGGCCGCGATGCTGTTGGCGATGTGGCGATGGAGCTCGACCGGCGGGGTCCAGCCCAGGGACTCACGCCGTGCCAGCGCGGTCCGCATCAGCAGGACGGTCTGGGACGCCAGCTGGTCGAAGAGCACGAGAAGCCGGCCGTTGCCCGAGAGGAGGCAGTAGCTCCGGTGGAAGGCCATGTCGGCCTCCCACGCCGCGCCGAGGTCGTCTCCCTGGTAGGCCGCCTCGGCCTCGGCAAGGACCGTGAACATCTCCGTGACGTCCGCGTCACCGGCGCGTGCGATGGCGAGCTGGACGGCCGCCTCCTCGATCGCCCGGCGGATGACGTAGACTTCGTCGAGGTCCGTCTCGGTGAGGCTGCTCACGAACGTGCCGCGCCGCGGCAGGTCGACGGCCAGCCCGCTCCGCGCCAGCTCGCTGAGGGCGTCACGGACGGGTCCGCGCGAGACACCGAACCGCTCGGCAAGCTCCGTCTCCACCAGGCGCGAGCCGGCCGGCAGCCGTCCATCGAGGATCTCGTCACGCAACTCGTCGGAGATCGACTCCCACAACTGCTTGTGTGCGAACAGCGTCATCGGGTCTCCGTCGACCGGGCTACTGACCGTTGCGCGGCAGCATACATCGCGGCCCGAACAACTGTTGACATGACGACTGTCAACAGTTAGCCTCCGGCGATCGGTCCCGGCGGTGCCATCGCGCTCCCCCGGCCGCCGGGCATTCGTGACAAGTGGACCTTGGCTTCTCCGATCCGGTTCGGTGGTGAGAAGAGGCGTGGCGGCGCTGGTCCCGTGCGTCAACCCCGCCCGCGCTCGATGACCGGCATCTCGTGACCACGACCCCCACAGGAGCAGCGTTCATGGCCAGCTTCCCGACCAGCGCGAAGGTCGTCATCGTCGGCGCCGGCATCGTCGGCAACAGCGTCGCGTACCACCTCGCGAACCTGGGCTGGCGGGACATCCTGCTGATCGACAAGGGGCCCCTGCCCAACCCCGGCGGCTCCACGGGCCACGCGTCCAACTTCATCTACCTCGTGGACCACAACAAGGAGATGGCGGAGCTGACGCTGGAGAGCGCCCGCCAGTACAGGGACTGGGGCGTCTACACGGAGTGCGGCGGCCTCGAGGTCGCGCGCACCGAGACGCGCATGAACGAGCTCCGCCGGCGCATCGACTCGGCCAAGAACTGGGCCATCGACTCGCGCCTGGTCACGCCGGCCGAGATCAAGGAGCTGGTGCCGTTCATCGACGAGTCCATCCTCGTCGGCGGCTTCTACACGCCGGACGTGGGTGTCTGCGACTCCCTGCAGTTCGGGACGCTGTGCCGCGAGAGGGCGGAGGCCATGGGTGCCCTGACCGTGTTCGCGAACACCGAGGTCACCGCCATGGGCGTCGAGGACGGCCGGATCCGGCGCGTCGAGACCACCCGCGGCACGGTCGAGGCCGAGTACGTCGTCATCGCGTGCGGCGTCTGGGCCCCGATGCTCGCGGAGATGGCGGGCTCGCACATCCCGCTGACGCCCGTGGTCCACCAGATGATCGACGTGGGCCCGGTGCCGCGCTTCGAGACGACCAGCAAGGCGATCGAGTTCCCGATCGTCCGCGACATGGACGTGCTCATGTACGAGCGCCAGGACGGCATCGGGCTCGAGATCGGCTCATACGCGCACCGCTCGATCCTCCACGACCCGGAGGAGAT
>DATCGK010000090.1:0-3774 GCA_036508975.1 Candidatus Limnocylindrales bacterium | reverse complement strand
CGAACAGTTGCCCGCAGGCCCGCTCGGGAATCCAAGCGAAGATGCCCTCCCCGAGCAACGGATCCCCATGCCGCAGGAACGCGGCGAACAGGTCGTGTGTCGCGAGCTGATGGACGGCGGCCGAGGCCGGGACGTCTGGCGACCGATCGAGCCGACCCCCGGGCCACGACAGGCGCTCGACGTCGAGCCGGGCCCGTCGGGTGAGAACGTAGGCGTAGCGCCCCCGGGGCCGCTGGGCGGTCGCGCTCCAGAACCCGCGGAGGAGGCCAAGCTCGACGAGGCGGGACAGCCGACGCTGGGCCGTCCGCAGCTGCCCGTAGACGAGGAGCGCTGCGAGCTGCGCGGTCACGATGTCGCCCCCGAGCAGCCAAAGCAGGAGGTGCTGGTCGCGAGCCGGCAGGGCGGTCCAGATGGCACCGGCCCGCGTGGAGCGTAGCGAGTCGGGTTTCGTGCCCGTCTCGCCTTGAGCACGATCAGGTGTCGCGCTCATCGTCACCCTGCCGTCGTGTATGGCGTTACGGAGCGCGTTGGGGAGCGCGTTGGGGGGCGCGACACTGTCGTGACCCTCAACACTCACCCACCCCGCGGGCGGCCGTCGCGCTCGCCCGACAGGCGGCGCACGAGCTCGGCGGACCCGAGGCTCGGCGGCTCCGCAAGGACATCGGCGGTGAGGACCGACGTCTCGCCGCCGAGCTCGGTCCGGACCGCCATCCGGAAGCGCGGCAGGTTGACGAGGTCGCGCTCGGTGAGGGGCGCCACGAGATCGGCGAGGGGGCGGGCATCCTCGGGCGACGGTTGGAGCAGCAGCACCGTCGCGACGTTCGCCCGGATGGCGCTCTGGAGCTCGATTCCGAGGCCTTTCAGATACTGGGTCGCCATGACGATCCAGAGGCCGAACTTGCGGCCCTCGGCGGGAATGCCCCGCAGCGAGCTCGTGTCGAAGTTCTGGACCTCGTCGACGTACAGGGTGTGGGGGGTCCGCAGGGCCGGCGGGACGCGCTGACGCCCGAGCGCAGCGACGCCGTACCGGGCGATCAGGAGGCTCCCGAAGAGCCGCATGTGGCCACTGGCCGCCTTAGCTCAGTGGTGGAGCCAAGGCTTTCGTGAAGCTCAGGTCCAGGGTTCGAATCCCTGAAGCGGCTCCACTCCCAGCCCACTCGGTGGGAGATGACGCTTGCACCGAGTGCGCGCGTGATCACCCCGGCGCGTTGACTCCGCCAGCCGCTCCCTTACCATCGGTGCGCGTCCTGAGGCTGTTGCTCGGGATGTGGCATCGCCGAAGGAGCTCCATGCCTCAGGAACAGATCGTCGCCCTCGGGGTCATCGCAGGGACGACGATCTTCATCGGCCTGCCGGTGGGGCGGCTGACGGGAGCCGGCGTCTCCCTGCGCGCCTTCCTGAGCGCAGTGGCGGTCGGGATCCTGCTGTTCCTCTTCTGGGACGTGCTCAGCGCCGCGGTGGCGGTGATCGAAGCGTCGCTCCACGAGGCGGTCGCGGGGACCGGCGCCTGGGGCGAGTTCGCGCTCCTCGCAGCGACCGTCGTCGTCGGCCTTGCCGTGTCGCTCCTGGGCCTCGTTGGCTATGAACGCTGGCTCGCCACCCGCGGAGCCAGTAGCGTCGGCCCCGGAGCGGCGTCCGTGGGCGAGTTCGCCCGGCGCCCGGCCGCCGTCACCGGCCGCGAACTCGCGATCCTCATCGCCGTCGGGATCGGGCTCCACAACTTCGCCGAGGGCCTCGCGATCGGCCAGTCGGCAGCCGCTGGGGAACTCGCGTTCGCGGGCACCCTCGTCATCGGCTTCGCGCTCCACAACGCGACGGAGGGGTTCGGCATCGTCGCGCCGCTTGCCGGAGGCCCGGTCCGTCCGAGCTGGACGTTTCTGACCGCGCTCGGGCTGATCGGCGGCGGACCGACGGTCCTCGGCACACTCGTCGGCCAGGCCGTCATCAACACGACGCTCTCGGTCGCCTTCCTCGGGCTCGCCGCCGGCTCGATCCTCTACGTGGTCATCGAGCTCCTGGGCGTGAACAGGGCGTTCGGGCTGAAGGTCGTCGGCAGCGCGGGGATCCTCGTCGGCCTGTTCCTCGGCTTCAGCACCGACTTCCTCCTCAAGGCCCTCGGCGGCTGAGGGCGCCAGCCGGTTGATGGGAAGGTCCACTCCGCCCTCGGCCCGGCGGCGACGCTGGCTCCGTCAATCATGGGCGGCGACCACCACGGCGGCTCCAGCCGCAGGCTCCGACGACTGCTCCCAGCGGCCGATGCTCGCGAGGATGCCCGGCAGATAGCGACGCTTCCGAACAAGGAGGGCGAGCGCCACGACGATGTAGACCGCGGAGAAGACGAGCCGAACGTCGGTCGACGGGAACGGGAACTGGAGGACGAACAGACCGAAGATCGCGGCCGCTTCCCAGAGCCCGAACCGGAGGTCGGCAAGGACGGCGAACGCGAGCAAGGCCTGGGCGCTCGTGAGAAGGAACTCCTCCGTCTGGCGGACATCGAGCGGCAGCGGGGCGCCACCGCCGCCGCCGAGCGTGTAGGCCACCCAGAGGCTGCCGACCAGCAGCGTCCACTGGTTGACCTTGGCGGACAGCAGCATCCCGAGGCCCTCCGCCGCATGGAGCCGCCACGCGAAGATCGTCGCGACGATCAGCTCCGGGGCCTCCGACGAAAGCGGGGCGAGCCACTGGACGAGGAGGAACTGGTCGATCCCGAGCGTCTCGCCTGTCTGGATGAGACCGTCGGCGAACGGTTTCGCGGCCATGACCACGATCCCCGCGGCCAGAAGGAACAGCCCGGTGACGAGCAGGCGCCGCTTGCGCTGAGGCAGGAGGGCGATGTCCGCCGCGACCCCGATCAGCTCGGGTTCGCCGCGGCCCTCGCGGGTGACCCGCCAGAGGTAGGCGCCGAACAGTGCCAGCAGGACGACCGCGTCATACCACGCGATCGAGCGGGTGAGCGGGATGAGGAACGCGTAGGCGCTGGCGATGGCGAGGAAGGCGAGCTCGACGCGGTTGCGCGCGGGGAGGACGATCGCCTGCCTCTCCGTCCGCGACGTCGCGGGCACGTCGTCGCCGGTTCGCTCCCCGCGGGATCGGGCGCGTCGCATGGCCCAGAAGCCGACGAACGCGACGAGCGGCCAGCCGATGCCGATCAGGAGCCGGTTCGAGCCGGTCATGTTCGCCGCGGCGAACTGGGTGTACGTGGGGTCGCCGCCGGCGGTGTACGAGAAGTAGAGATCGACCGCGTACTCGGGCAGGACCGCGATCAGGGCGAGGATCGCGATCGCCAGGCTGCCCGAGATGTCGACCTGCGCGGCCTCGGCGGCCCACGACAGGAGGACGGCCGACGCGACGACGCCGGCCCCGTACACGAGCACCGTCAGGCCCGGCGGCAGCTCCGTCCCGGTCAGCCGCAGCACGATCGCGGGAAGGGCGAACATCGCCGTGAGTCCGAGCTTGCGCCACATCATCGACACCTCCGCTTCTGCGAGGTGTCGCCCCGGGCGCGGCGAAACCTCGACCAGTGTTGCCTGGTCGAAGGTCTCATCCGCCTCACATCGAGGTGGGGGACCGGGCCGAAGCCGGTGTGTCGATCTCCCCTGGCCGCCGGGTTGGTGGCCGGACTACTCCCCTTCGGAGGCCAGTCTACCCGGCGAGGGAAGACGCCGTCGCGCTGGCCACCGTCCACCCAGCCACGGTCGGCGGCTCAATGGACGGAGATGGTCCCCGTCATGGAGGGGTGGATCGAGCAGTGGTAGGCGAAGGTGCCCGCCTTCG
>DATCGK010000089.1:0-2788 GCA_036508975.1 Candidatus Limnocylindrales bacterium | reverse complement strand
CCATCGATGCCGTCCGCGAGCGGGTCCGCCGGGCCGTCCAGCGATGCCGGGTCGATCCAGACGACCGGCCGCGCGTTTCGCCTACGGCGCAGGGCGATGTGCAGGGCGATCCGGGTCACCCAAGCGCCAAAGGGTCCGTCGCCGCGCCAGGCCGGCAGCGTGCGGTAGGCGCTCACAAAGGCCTCCTGGGCCGCTTCCTCGGCGTCATCGCGGTCGCCCAGCACCCGGTAGCACACGCGGGTGACATTCCCGATCTCCCGATCGACGAGGAGGCTAAAGGCGTCGCGGTCGCCCGCGAGGACGGCGTGCACGACACGGCGCGCGTCCTCGTCGCACTCGACGACCGGGAGGGCTTCATCGGTGGAACCGGTGGCTGTCGTGGAGATCGCGGGTGCCCTCCCGGGCCGGGACGGACCGCCAGCCAGTGCGACGGTGAAGCCAGCGGCAATGGTGGGGTCGGCGGACTCGCTGCCACAGGGGCCTTGGGGCCGGTTGACCGGGCCCGTCCGGCCCCAAGGGGGCATGCCTACTCGTGACCACCGTCGTGGCCGCCGTCATGGCCGCTGTGGGTCATGGCGTGATGCAGGGCAGCCGTCGGGCAGGGCGTGGCGACCGGGTGGTGCGTGGCGTGGGGCGTGGCGACCGGGTGGTGGACGGTGGCGGTCATGGTTCGGGTCGTCGTCCGGGTCGTCGCCCGCGGAGTGGCGCTCGGCCCGGGGGTAGCCGCGTGGTCCTCGCGGATTGCAGCCGCGAACGACGCCATCGGCCTCGGCACCGGGGCCTGGACCGAGAAGCTCGACGCGACCTGTTCGGCGACCACGGCTCGCACCTGGCTCTGCTGCGCCGAGGAGTCGGCATAGGCAGCGATTGTCGTCGCCCCGACGGCGCCAGCTGCAACAAGGGACGCCGCCACGGCGGCCCCCGAGACGCTTCGCCAGATCCGATCGCGCATCATGCTCAATCCCTCGTGTCGGGTGCACCTGCACCCTCTACACCGGTTGGTACCTGCGAGGCACAAACCGTTTCACGAGCTTCTTGCCTGGCGGGCCGGCCGGCGCCAGCACGGTGCCGGCCGATCAGGGAGTGAGCCGTTGGGCGGCTGCGATTGCGGCAAAGGGCGCCGTTGCCAGCCGCGACCCCGCGGCCAGGAGGGTCAGAGGCGTTCAACCCGGGTCAGCAGCGGCACCGGGTTGATGATCGTGAAGGCGAAGGGGCATTTCTCCCGGGCGGCCTGCTGCCAGCGAGTGAGCGCCTCGTCGTCGATCTCGCCGCCAATCTTCACCGTCACGCTTATCTGCTCCATCAGCGGGGCGTCGCCCATGTCGTAGACGCGCGACACGTCGACATCCTGCTCGGCGACGACCCGGAGCTCGAGGAGCTCGACGCCCTCCATCGCGGCGATCGTGACGACCGTCGCCGCGTAGCAGGCGCCGAGACCCGCGAGCATGTACTGGAGCGGGTCGGGCGCGAGACCCGCCCCACCGAATCCCGGGGCGATATCGACCGCGATCTCGGTCGTGCGGGCGCCGTGGGCGACCGTCGTCGTGAACGCCGGGGTACCTTCGGCGAAGCTCCAGGTCCCTTCGATCCGCTTGTGCATGCGGAAGACGCGCGGGTCGGTCTGACCTCGCTCGACGACGCTGCCGAGGACCGCCATGTCGATGTTGTTCTGCTTCACGATGACTCCTGTTCGCTCGTGGGCCGGCCCGGGCCGGTGAATAGGAAGGCCCCACCTCACTTGCACTGCCGCGCGAGGCCCTCGACCGCTGCCTCGTACGCGGCTCGATCGAGCGGGGGTCCCTCGTAGTAGTCGCCCATCCCGAACAGGCGGGCGTCGGGGCCTTCGCGCTCCTGCTCGCAGAACAGTTCGTAGGCCGCGCGGATGTCACCGAGGTCGCGGTGCCGGACGATCCCGGAACTCCCGCACGGGTCGCACCAGAGGACGTCGAGCGTCGGCGCCGGACCGTCGTGCATGCCCATGGGGGCTCCCCTCAGAAGGTGATCACCTTGTCCGCCCAGATCGTCCACTCGGTCAGCTCGGCGAGCGTCGAGCGATGAACGCCCTCCACCAGCGGCTCGTCCGTCATCCCACGGGCGTCGATGCACGTCCCGCAGGCCCCGACCGGGACCTCCTTGGGCGCGAGCCCCTTGAGCATCCGCTCGAGGTTGTAGTAGCCGTCGGCCGTCTTCTGGCGGGGCTTGGCCGCGGTGACCGAGTCGCCCATGAGGAAGACCCGGAGCTCGACGGCCTCGCTCTTGGCGAGCGAGAGAGCGAGGCGGAGCCCGTTGTAGGTCCGTTCGTTGCCGTAGGCCGGCTCGTTCAGGATGATCAGCGTCTTCAGGAGGCGTCTCCCTGGTCCCGAGCTGGGGACGAGCTCGAGCCTCAACTATTCAAACGATGTGTAGAATAGCAGAATGATCGATGCTGCCAGGATGAGCGCGCCCGAGCCCGAGCCGACCGAAGCCACGGTCGGCAGCCGGGCGGCGAAGGACGAGTTGCACGAGGCATTCGCGCTCGTCGGCAAGGCCCTCGCCAACCCGCACCGGGTCGAGCTTCTCGACCTGCTTGCCCAGGCCGAGCGGTCGGTCGAGGCGCTCGCGGCGCGCGCCGACATCTCAGTCGCCCTCACGTCCGCGCACCTCCAGACGCTGCGGCGAGCCGGCCTCGTCGCCTCGCGACGGGACGGCAACCGGATCCTCTACCGGCTTGCGAACGACGACGCCTACGGCCTCCTCACGGCGCTGCGGGCGGTCGCCGCGTGGCTCGGCGACGCCGAACAGGCGGCCC
>DATCGK010000088.1:0-11085 GCA_036508975.1 Candidatus Limnocylindrales bacterium | reverse complement strand
GACCGGGTGGAGTCGTATGTCGAGTTCGAGCGGCGGACCGGGTCGTGGCGGCCGTGGTACCGCGACTACCGGGACGGTCGGCCCCAGGGCTGGGGATGCTCCGCGGGTGCGTGGCCTGACCCGGGAGCGCTGGCTCCGGCGACCCAACCCGTAGTAATGCGGGTCGAACCTTTCGCGACCGGCACGCTCGGCGGCGATCTCAAACGAGAAGTTGGGCGACCGGATCGGTGTCGCCAGACCGTTCGCGCCGCTCCCATCTGAACGGGTGGTTCATCCCGCGAGCGATATCCCGAGCCTTGGCGAAACGATGGTCCTGACGGCGCCGCCACGCCAAGAGCCATAGCGGCCGGCGCGACACTCGGAGCTGGTCGATCCAGCCGGCCCTACTGTCCCGACGGCCAGCGGTCGAGCGGCGTCAGCCCGATCTGCTTCGCCAGGCCATAGGCCGTGGCCAGGTCGCTGTCGTTCTCAACGAGCACGCGGCCGGCGACGAACACCGAGTTGTTCGGCGACGGCAGTTGCGTCGCGCCGCTCGGAACCGTGCCCTTCCAGCCCGGCCCGGTGACCAGGAAGTCGCCTGTGCCGGTCCCGGTGACGCGGCGACCGACGTAGGCGAAGACGGTGCCATCCTGCGGATCGATGAACTCGACGCTGTAGTAGCGCCCGACCATGTCGGGCACGTGCAGGACCTGTGGTTCCTTGCCCAGGTCGAGCCAGCCGCCGGTGTAGAGCGTGTCGACGTTGGCGCCGGTCGTCAGGACGGCGGAACCCGACGACGGCGAGGCGAGATCGGGCACCGCATACAGCGTGTTGACAGGGATGCCCGTGCTGGAGCCGGCATCGACGCCGTGGGCCACCATGGCGTTCTCCCAGGCGTTGTAGATGAGTCTCGGGTAGACGTAGATGAAACCGACCGTGCCCATGACCCAGGCGACGATCGCGAACGCCCCGAAGGTGATCAGGTGCCGGTGCCTCAGGCGCCAACGACGCTGATCGGTGCTCGCTGGTCGCCGACGCCGGCGGGCGAGGTAGGCGACGACGATCACCAGGACGGCGAGGGCGAGGAGGATGCGGAACCACGGCACGCGCCCCGCGCTCACCCCAGGTGCGTTGCCCGCGGCCACGTCAGTGGCGGCCTCCCCGACCGGCGGCACGGTGTACGTGCCGTCCAGGATCGCCGCGCCGGGCTGGTACACCCGGAGCCAGAGCATGAAGTCGCCGGCAGGCGCGGGCAGCCAGTTGGATTCGTGGCCGGCCGGCGACGCGGTCTGGATGGAGATGTCGACCGAGCCGTCCGCGTTCGGCACCAGGCCGGACCGGTCGCCGACGGCGTAGCGGTCCGCCGGGTTCGCCACCAGCCGCTTCTGCGCGTCGGTCATGGTGAGCGACCAGAAGGCGTCGTTGGGCGGGAGGCCGCCCGGCGGGAAGTGGAGCACGTAGTCGTGCTGGCCGGAGAGCGTCTGCCCCGCGCTGTCGACGGTCGTCGTCCAGTACACCGCCTCTGGCGGGATGTTCACCGCCGTCCAGTCCCTCGCGCACGCGGCCTGCAGCAGGATGTCGTTGCCGGGCTCGCCGCACTGCCGGACGGTGCTCCAGCCGTCGACCGTCGTCTGCATGGCGTTGGCCTCGACGCCGACGAGCACGCCCCCCGTGACGAACGCCAGCACGCCGCCGATGACGAGCCCCTGCAGGACGTCGGCGACGACGGTCCTCCTGCGTACCCGGGCGAGGAAGCGGCGGACGAGATCGGGGGACAGTGCGGGCATCGCGATCGATTGTCGCAGGTGGCCGTCGTGGTCAGCCGCGGACCCGCGATCACCAGTGAGTCGGCGATCTTCATGAAGACAGCGACCACGGCAGCCGCCATCCGTGGAGTGGCGCGAAAGGCTGTTATGGAATCCGAGCGAACGGATTCGCTCGCATGACCAGCGCTCGGGCCTCAGCCGCTGTTGCCCGTCCCGAACTGGCGGTCGCCCGCGTCCCCGAGCCCGGGCATGATGTAGCCCTTCTCGTTGAGCTGGCGGTCCAACGCCGCGGTGTAGATCTCAACCTCCGGGTGCGCCTTGAGCACCGCGTCCACGCCCTCGGGCGCGGCGATCAGGTTCACGAGCTTGATGCGGACCGCGCCCCACTTCTTGAGGACCTCGATCGCCGCCGTCGCCGAGCCGCCGGTCGCGAGCATCGGGTCCAGGATCAGGCACAGGTCCACGTTCGCACTGTCCGGGAGCTTGTTGTAGTACTCGACGGGGCGGAGCGTCTTCTCGTCGCGGAACAGGCCCAGGTGCCAGACCTGCGCGGTGGGCATGAGCTCCAGCATGGCGTCCACCATGCCCAGGCCGGCGCGGAGGATCGGGATCAGGCCGATCCGGTCCTCCAGCTCTTCGGCCGCCATCATCTCGATCGGCGTGCGGATCTCGATCGGCTGGGTGTGCGCGTCCGCGAGCGCCTCGTAGCCGAGGAGCCAGGACAGCTCCCGGACCACCTCGCGGAACTTCTTGGGTTCGGTGGTCTCGTCCCGGAGGATGGCGAGCTTGTGGCGCACGGCCGGGTGCTGTGAGACGTGGAAGTTGGGCCAGGTTGCCACGGGGATCCCTCGCGCTGAACGGATCGGGCGGGGCCGCCGCCTTGCGGCACGACCTGCCGGGTCGGAGATGCTGCCGAGTCCGGGGATGAATGCTAGCGCGCGGCGGGTCCCGGCGGCGGACGTCCCGGCGATGGGACCCGGCGATGGGCGTTCGCGGCGATGGGTCCCGGCGATCGGCCGCGGGGTATGCTCGCAGGTGATGGCCCCCCGCCCGACAGTCCGCTCCTCTCGGACCCCCGGTTCCCCGGCCGCGCCCGTGCGCCACGCCCGCTGGACGGTGCCGCCGGTCCTCGTCCGCCAGGTCCGTAACGGCGTCGTGGAGTCGGTGCACCGGGGTGACATCGTGGAGGTGGATGCCACCGGCCACATGCTCCGCGTCATCGGTGACCCGGACCGCGTCTCGTACCTCCGCTCGACGGTCAAGCCCTTCGGCCTTCTCGCCCTCCTGGGGGCGGGCGGTCAACGGGAGTTCGACCTCTCGTCCGAGGAGATCGCGGTGATGGCGTCCAGCCACTCCGGCGAGGACGTCCACGTGCGCACGATCCAGGCGATGTACCGCCGGATCGGCGTGCCGCAGTCCGTGCTGATATGCGGGTCGGACGCCACGCCGCTCGACGCCCTGACCGCCGCCCGGCTGGCGCGGGACGGGGAGCGGCCGAGCCAGGTCCGCCACATGTGCTCGGGCCAGCACTCGGTGTTCGTCCTCCTCGCCAAGTTGGGTGGCTGGGAGCTGGAGACGTACTGGCAGCCCGAGCACTCCGCCCAGGTGGCGTACGTGGAGGCGGTCGCGGCGATGTTCGACGTCGCCCCGAGGGACCTGCGCACCGGGATCGACGGCTGTGGCGTCCTGACCTACGCCTTCCCGCTGCGCGAGATCGCGAAGGCCTACGCCGCATTGGCGGATCCCACCGCCATCCCCGAGGACGACCGTCGCGCCGGGCTTGCGCGTCACCTGGAGGTTGTCCGGGACGCGATGATGGCGCACCCGGAGCTGGTCGGCGGCACCCGTGACCGGCTCGACACCTCGCTGATGAAGGCCGCGCCGGGCCGAGTGGTCAGCAAGTCGGGGATGGAAGCGCTGCGCGGCGTCGGGATCCTCCGGGGTCCGCGCGGGAACGGCACCGTCGTGCCCGCATCCGGGATCGCCATCAAGATCGAGGACGGTGACGGGTACGACCCCGGAACGTGGGCGGCCTCCGTGGAGGCCGTCCGCCAGGCGGGTGCCCTTGGGGGCCAGGCGCTCCGTGCCCTCGCTCGTTACCACCGGCCGCTGATCCTCGATCCGCACGGCCGGACGGGGGCCGAGGCGATCGCCGATTTCGAGCTCGTCCCGGTGGGGGAGCTCATCGGCTGACGGCGGCCGCCAGAGGCCGCTGAAGCAGCACCAGCCCGATGGGACGGCTGGCCGCGCGCCCGGGCCGCCGGATCCCTACCGGTTCCGGGCCGGCGCCGCCGTACACTCAGGGCATGCGCCGTCAGGATGCCGCCGACATCTCCGCCGCCGCCCAGGAGTACCTGCTCGCGCTGCGGGTGATGGGCTCGGACGGGCGGGTGGCCACGAGCGCCCAGCTCGGCCGCCACGTGGGCGTGACCACGCAGGCGGCCAGCGAGATGTGCCGCCGCCTCGCCGCCGACGGGCTCCTGGAGCCCGCGACGGGCCGCGGCCTGGTCCTCACCACCGCCGGCCGCGCGGCTGCCGACGCGATCTTCCGCCGCCACGCACTGCTCGAGTGGCTCCTCACGTCCGTCGTCGGGCTGTCCTGGGCGGAGAGCGACGTGGAGGCGATGCGTCTCCAGGGCGCCCTCTCCCCGCGGGTGGAGGCGAAGCTGGACGAGCTGCTGGGCCACCCGGAGGTCTGCCCGCACGGCAACCCGATCGACCTCGAGACCGCTCGCCGCCGACCGTCCGGCACGCCGCTCTCGGAGCTGGAGAGCGGGACGAAGGCGACGGTCCTGAGGATCACCGAGGAGGCGGAGGAGGACCCCGGGCTGCTGTCGTACCTCGAGGCGCGCGCCCTCACGCCCGGTGCTCATGTCACGGTTCTGGCCCGTTCGGAGTCGCTGGATTCCCTGACGCTGGAAGGCCCGCGCGGTCGCGCCACCCTGGGGCTCCGGCCCGCCGCCCTGATCCGGGTGCTCCCCGGTGAGGCCGATCCCACCCTGTTCCACCGGGTGCCGGCGCCGCTCGTCGGCTGAGCTCACCGCCTGAGCTCACCGCCTGCCGGCCGACCCGGCGGGGACGGCCGGCCCGGCGCCCCATACAATCGCTGTCATGCCCTCCGACATCCGCGTCCGCATCGCCCCCAGCCCAACCGGGCCCCTCCACATCGGCACGGCCCGCACGGCGCTGTTCAACTACCTGTTCGCCCGCCACACCGGCGGCACGTTCGTGCTCCGCCTCGAGGACACCGACGTCGCGCGCAGCACGGCCGCCTTCGAGAAGGACATCCTCGATGGCCTGCACTGGCTGGGGATCACCTGGGATGAAGGGCCGGGCGTCGCCGGGGTGGAGGAGGCGGGGCCGTATGCGCCGTACCGCCAGATGCGGCGGCTCGACACCTACGCGGAGGCCGCCGCCCACCTGCTGGCGACGGATCAGGCCTACCCCTGCTACTGCCTGCCCGAGGAGCTGGAGGCGGACCGCAGGGCCCAGGAGGCGGCCAAGCTGCCCGCGAGATACCTCGGCCGGTGTGCCGCGCTGACCGCCGGGGAACGGGCCGCAAAGGCTGCCGAGGGGCGCCCGGCGGCCACTCGTTTCCGCGTCCGGCCGGGCGTCGTGGGCTGGAACGACCTCGTGCGTGACCGCGTCGAGATCGACACCGCCAACCTCGGTGGCGACTTCGTCATCGTCCGGGGCGACGGCAACCCGCTCTACCACTTCACCGTGGTCGTGGACGATGCCGCGATGGAGATCAGCCACGTGATCCGCGGCGAGGACCACGTCAGCAACACCCCCAAGCACATCCTCATGTTCGAGGCGCTTGGCCACACGCCGCCGGTCTTCGCCCACCTGCCGCTGATCCTCAACCCGGACGGGACCAAGATGAGCAAGCGCAAGAGCCAGACCGCGGTGGCCGACTACATCGCCCAGGGGTTCCTCAAGGAAGCGCTGGTCAACTACTTCGCGTTCATGGGCTGGTCGCCCGGGACGGAGGAGGAGGTCTTCTCGCTGGCGGAGCTGGCGGAGCGGTTCGAGCTGGAGAAGGTCCAGAAGGGCGGCGCCCGCTTCGACCGGGAGCGCCTCAAGTGGGTCAACGGCCAGTGGATCCGCCGCCTGGGGGACGAGGACCTTGTCTCGCGGCTGATGCCGTTCCTCGAGGCGGCGGCGGTGGCGGGTCAGATCGACCGGACGCCCGGCGAGGACGAGGTCCGCGCGCTGCTGCCGATGGTGCGCGAGCGCCTGCCGACCCTCGCTGCGATCGTGGACGTGGTGGGCTACCTCTGGGTGGACGACCTCGCGGTCGACCCGGCGGCGATCATCCCGAAGCGCTGGGACGCGGCGACCACGCACGACGCCCTGGCCGCCGCTCGTGCGGCCCTCGTGGCGCATGACGCCGTGACCTGGGAGGCGGACGAGCTGGAGCCGCCGCTCCGGGCGCTGGTCGAGTCCTGGGGCTGGAAGGCCGGAGACCTGTTCATGGCGATCCGCGTGGCCACCACCGGCAAGACCGCCACGCCGCCGCTGTTCGACACGCTGGTCGCGCTGGGCCGTGAGCGCACGATCGCCCGGCTGGATGCCGCGATCGAACGGCTGGCCGAGACGGCCTGACCACAGGCCGTGGCCGCGCCCGAAACGTGAACATCCGGTGAACGCGGCGTTAACAGGCGACGGGCAGTCTCCCGTTCGCATGGCACGAACGATCCTCGTCGTGGACGACGAGACGACACTTCGCGAGACGCTGGTCGAAGCCCTCGAGGTCGAGGGCTATCGGGCAATCCCGGCCGCCGACGGCCGCGAGGCGCTGGTCCGGTTCCGGGCGGACAAGCCGGACCTGGTCCTGCTGGACGTGATGCTCCCCGAGCTGTCCGGCGTCGAGGTCTGCCGCATCCTGCGGGCAGAGTCCGCCGTGCCGATCATCATGCTCACCGCCAGGGACGGCGAGGTGGACAAGGTCGTCGGCCTGGAGCTGGGCGCGGACGACTACGTGACCAAGCCCTTCAGCCTGCGCGAGCTGACCGCCCGCATCCGGGCAATCCTCCGGCGGTCCGAGCAGGCGGCCGGCGCGGAGGTTCCGGCCCTTGCGCCCGTCGGCCGCGTCCTCGTTGACCTCGCGGGCCACCGGATCCTGCGCGACGGGGCGGCCGTTCCGCTCAAGCCCAAGGCGTTCGAGCTGCTGGCGTTCCTGCTCGGCCACCAGGGCCAGGTCTTTACGCGGGACCAGCTCCTGGAACGGGTCTGGGGCTACGACTACGCGGGCGAGACGCGGACCGTGGACGTCCACGTCCACTGGCTGCGCGCGGAGATCGAGGAAGACCCGGCGGTCCCGGTGCTCCTGCAGACGGTCCGCGGCGTGGGGTACGTGCTCCGGCGACCGGCCTGAGCGCCGCGGCGGGCGCGCCCCCTTCCCGAGCCTAGGCCTTCGCCAGGATCCGCTCGATCACCTCGGCCGCGTCCTCGGCGGCGTCGATGGTCTCCTCGATTGCCAGGTAGAGGTCACGGAGCTTGATCACCTCGAGGGGATCGATCCCCCCCCTGAACAGGCGTCCGATGGCCGCGCGCGAGAGGCCGTCCGCCTGGTGCTCGAGGTCGTGGACGGTCGCCAGGTGCCCGCCCAGGTTCTTCTTGTCCTTCTCGAGCTTGGTCAGCACCTCGAGGAGCTGCACGGCCTGGCCGGTCAGGATGCCCGCCATCTGGCGGACCTCCTCGGTCGGGGTCTCGATCTGGTAGATCAGGAAGGTCTCGGCCGTGGCCTGGATGCCGTCCAGGATGTCGTCGAGGTGGGTCGCCAGCTCGTGAATGTCCTCGCGATCGAACGGCGTGATGAAGCTGCGCTCGAGGCGGACTGCGATCTCCTCGTCCACGCGGTCGCCCTGCTTCTCCAGGGCCTGGATCTCGGTCAGCCGCTCGTCCAACCGGTCGTACTTGGTGACGAGCTCCTCGAGCTTGCGCGCGGCGGTGACGATGATCTGGCCGTCCTTGATGAACAGCTCGAAGAACTTCTCGTCCTTGGGGATCAGGCGGACCATGACAGGCCTCCGGTGACGGGCGGTCGGTGGATTTCGGTCGAGGTGGGCTGGCTCATCAGAACCCGAGCCCGAGCCCGATGGCGTTGAGGACGACCCAGGTGACGGCGCCGATGATCCCGGCGGCGGGGAGCGTGATGATCCAGGCCAGGAGGATGCTGCGGGCGACGCCCCAGCGGACCCCGCGTACGCCCTTGCTGGCGCCGACGCCCATGATCGAGCTGGAGATGATGTGGGTGGTGGAGACCGGCATGCCGAGGCTCGCCGTCACGACCAGCACGGACGCTGCCGTCGTCTCCGCCGCGAAGCCGTGGATTGGCTCGAGCTCGACGACGCGATGGCCCATCGTGTGCATGATCCGCCAGCCGCCGATCGCGGTGCCCAGGGACAGCGCCGTCGCGGAGATGACGATGACCTCCCACGGGACCGTGTTCGTCGGGATCACGCCCGCGGTGAACAGGGCGAGCGTGATGATGCCCATCGTCTTCTGGGCGTCGTTCGAGCCATGCGCGAACGCCATGTAGCCGGCCGAGAAGACCTGCGCTCGCCGGAACCCGGTGCCCAGCTTCCTCCGGGCGACGCCGCGGAAGGTCCACATGAGCCCGATCATCAGCACGAACGCGACACAGAACCCGATGACGGGCGACGTCACGAGCGGGACCAGGACCTTGCTCCTGATCCCTTCGGGGTTGAGGGCCGATGGGCCGGCGGCGATGAGCGTGGCGCCGAGCAGCCCTCCGATGAGCGCGTGGCTGCTCGAGCTCGGCAGCCCGCCCCACCACGTGATCAGGTTCCAAATGATGGCCCCGATCAGCGCCGACGCCACGATCAGCTGCGTGGTCGACGCATCGTTCACGAGGCCGGAACCGATGGTCTTCGCCACGGCGGTCCCCGCGAAGGCGCCGATGAAGTTGAACGCAGCCGCCATCAGGAGCGCGTACTGCGGCCGCAGGGCCCTCGTGGCGACGGAGGTGGCGATCGCGTTCGCGGTGTCGTGGAAGCCGTTGATGTAGTCGAAGCCCACCGCCAGCACGACGACGACCAGCAGCCCTAGCGTGAAGTTCTCGAGGTTGATGGGAGGGCCCCTCCAGGCACCGGTTCCGCCGACGTGTCGGCAGCAAGCATATCGGGCGCCGAGCCGCCACGAGCCGGTCCGATCGCCCCGGATCTGCGCGGGACCGGCCCGCCCGTGCGGGCCGTCGAGCCCGATCCGGCACAGCGCCCGGTATCCTTCGGCCATGCGCCTGTCAAACCTGTTCTTCGCCACCCTCCGCGACGATCCCGCCGACGCGGAGATGCCGTCGCACCGGCTCCTGCTCCGGGCCGGCTACGTCCGCCAGCTCGGCGCCGGCATCTACTCGCTGCTGCCGCTCGGGTTCCGGGTGAGCAAGCGCGTGGAGCAGGTGATCCGCGAGGAGCTCAACGCCATCGGCGGCCAGGAGATGGAGATGCCGGTGGTCCACCCGGCTGACCTCTGGCGCGAGAGCGGTCGCTACGACGCGATCGGCCCGGAGATGGCCCGCTTCAAGGACCGCGCCGACCGGGACATGGTCTTGGCGATGACGCACGAGGAGGTCGTGGCAGACCTGCTCCGCGACATCGTGCGGAGCTACCGCCAGCTGCCCTTCATCGTCTACCACTTCCAGACGAAGTGGCGCGACGAGCCGCGGTCGCGCGGCGGCCTGATCCGGGTCCGCGAGTTCGTCATGAAGGACTCGTACAGCTGCGACCGGGACGACGCGGGCCTGGACACGGCGTACTGGGCGCACCACCGCGCATACACCCGGATCTTCGAGCGCCTGGGTCTCGACACCGTCGCCGTCTCCTCCGACGTCGGGATGATGGGCGGCTCGCTGGCCCACGAGTTCATGTTCCTGAACCCGGCCGGCGAGGATGTCCTGGTCCTGTGCGAGGTATGCGGGTACGCGGCCAACCGCCAGGTCGCCCCGACCGTCGCCCCCGCGCCCGCCGCGGAGGACCTGCTCCCGGTCGAGGAGGTCGAGACCCCCGGCGCCACGACCATCGACAGCCTGGCCGCCTTCCTGGGCGTGCCTGCGAGCCGGACGGCCAAGGCCGCCTTCTTCGTCACCGGCGACGGCCGGTTCGTGGCGGCGATCGTCCGCGGCGACCATGACGTCAACGAGACCAAGCTGGTCAACGCGATCAAGGCGACCGGCGGGCTCCGGCCCGCGCAGGTGGACGAGATCAAGGCCCGCGGCATGGAGGCGGGCTACGGGTCGCCGATCGGGGCCCGGGA
Organism: Candidatus Limnocylindrales bacterium; assembly: GCA_036508975.1. Classification (GTDB taxonomy): domain Bacteria; phylum Chloroflexota; class Limnocylindria; order Limnocylindrales; family CSP1-4; genus CAIXZV01. The sequence goes on along the minus strand of DATCGK010000088.1, from coordinate 1,060 downwards.
CACGGTCGTTGTCGTGGATACGCTGGCCGCCGCTTCGCCCAACCTTGTCGCGGGTGCCAACAGGCCCGGCTTCCACCTGCGCAACGTGAACGTGCCGCGGGACTACACGCCCGACGTCATCGGGGACCTCGCCAGCGTCCGCGAGGGCGATTCCTGCCCGGACTGCGGCAAGCCCGTGATCCTGCGCAGCGGCATCGAGGTCGGCAACATCTTCAAGCTCGGGACCAAGTACACCAAGGCGCTGGGCGCCGAGTACCTGGGCGAGGACGGCGAGCGCCACCCCATCGTGATGGGCTCGTACGGCATCGGCCTCGGGCGCAACGTCGCCTGCATCGTGGAGGCCCACCACGACGAGAAGGGCATCGCCTGGCCGGCCGAGGTGGCCCCGTATCGTGCCCACCTGGTCGCCATCGGCGGCAACAAGGACCCGCGTGTCGTGGAGACGGCCGAGAGGCTGCATGAGATCGCGGCCGCGGCCGGGCCGGACCACGAGATCCTGTACGACGATCGAGACGAGTCGCCCGGCGTGAAGTTCACGGACGCGGAGCTCCTGGGCATGCCCTGGATCATCACGGTCAGCCCGCGGTCGCTGGCCGCCGGCGGCGCCGAGGTCACGTTCCGCGCCACCGGCGAGCGCTCGGTCCGCTCGTTCGAGGACGTCGAGGCGTTCCTCGCCGGGCGGTCGGCCAGCCCGGCCTGATCCCGGCGGGCCGACCGCCATGCCCGCCCCGCTCGTCCCGGACGACGACCTCTACGCGCGCCTCGAACTGGAGCTCGACGCGTCGCCCGAGGCGATCGAGCTTGCCTGGCGAGCCCTGCTGAAGCAGCACCACCCGGACGTCGCCGGGGACGGCGCGGCGGCGCTCGAGCGCGCGAAGCGGATCAACGTCGCCCACGACTGGCTGGCGGATCCCTCCCTGCGCGCCCGCTACGACCGCGAGCGAGCGGGCGTGCCCGGCAGACGGAGCGTCCGGGATGGTGGCCCGCTGCGACGCCCCGCGCGCCCTCCGCGGGCGGCGGGCGCCGCGTCCCCGGCTCGCCCGCGACCCGGTGGCCCCCG